>JAPPDQ010000178.1 GCA_028875495.1 Chloroflexota bacterium | reverse complement strand
CGCCTTCTGCAACGGCATGCGCCGCAGCGCCATGTCCGAGTTCGACTGTTATATTCAAAAAGAACCGGTACTAGTCATATGGAGAGAGCGGTGCGGCTACAGCAGGCCCTCGTCGCGGAAGTCGTCGATGGTGCGTTCGAGGGCGTGGACGGTGGCCTCGATGTCTTCCTCGGTGTGGGCGGCGCTGAGCAGGTAGCGGTCGAAGCCGTCGACGCCGTGGTTATACATGGCGAGGACGCCGTGCTTCTTGAGATCGGCTCGGGGCTCGACTTCGTCGTAGCGCAGGGAGTAGATATCCTCTTCGTCGGCCAGCTCCAGGCCGATGCGGAGGAGCACTATGGAGGCAACGCCTGTGGCGATGCCGGGGACTTCCTTGCGCGTGAGAACCTCGTTCATGCCCTGCTTGAGCTGCTCGGCTCGGGCGGTGGCCGTGTCGTTGATGGGACGGTCTTTGACATATTCGAGGGCCGTCACACCGGCAGCTGCGGAGAGCGGGTTGGCATTGAAGGTGCCGTTGTGGGCGATCCGGCCGTTGTCGTTGAAGTCGGCATCGTCGCGGAACTGGATCATGTCGATGATGTCGGCCTTCCCGGCGACACATGCGCCGGGGAGTCCCCCGCCGAGGATCTTGGCGTGGGTGGAGAGATCGGGAACGACGCCGTAGTAGCCGGACGCGCCGTTGCGGGAGGTGCGGAAGCCGGTTACGACCTCGTCCATGATGTAGACGACGCCGTGCTGCTCGGTCACCTGGCGGAGCTCTTCGAGGAAGCTAGGGTTGATAGGCTCCTGTCCCATGTGTGCGCCGGTCGGCTCGAGGATGACGCCCGCCACGTCGCCTCCTGCGATGGCCTGCTCGACCTGCGAAATGTCGTTCGGTTCTAGAACGATTATCGAGTCGACGACACCGTCGGGCACGCCGCTAGGGGCCGCCCATCCGGGAACGGCATAGTCGCTCCACCCGTGGAAGTGGTTCTTGAGGCGGATGATCTTATCGCGGCCGGTGTAGGCCCGCGCCATGCGCATGGCCATCATGTCGGCCTCGGTGCCTGAGCTGTTGAAGCGGACCTTCTCGGCACACGGCACGAGCTCAGTTACCAACTCGCCCCACCTGATCTCTATGTCGGTCGAGGCGCTCCAGTGGGTGCCGATGGCCATCTGGTCCTGCACAGCCTTGACGACGGCGGGGTGGTTGTGGCCGAGAATCAGCGCGCCGTGTCCGGTCTTGTAGTCGACGATCCTGTTGCCGTCGACGTCGTACTTGACCGCGCCCTCGGAGTGGGTGACGTAGTACGGGAACGGGGTGAGGTTTCGGGCATCGTGGGTGACGCCGTTGGGGAACAGGTCCTTGGCGACCTCGTACCTCGCCAGTGATTCCGGGTGTTGGTCGATGTACTGCTGCTCGATGGATGTGACCATGCGGTTCCTCGCTCGTAGCGTGTGAGTTGGGGCGTTAGCCAAGGGTAATTATAGCCGTCGGACGTGGGTGAATGAAAGCGGGGGAGTTTGGTGGCGGGCGTGTGGGTGAATCTATGCTGAATCGAGATTCACGGGCAAGCAGTGATTGCAATGCAATCGTGCTATAATAAGCATACAATAGGCAGGGAGGGTGGCCATGGCCAGCATCACCGTGCGTAACCTCGAAGAAGGCTTGAAGCGACGATTGCGCATCAGGGCTGCTGAGAATGGCCGCTCCATGGAGCAGGAGGCCCGTGACATTCTAAAGGCTGCTTTGGACGAGGATGCAGCGCCGGAGCGAAGGCTGGGAACGGCGATCCACGAATTATTCAAACCGCTCGGCGGTATTGACCTCGAGATTCCTCCCAGGGAGCCGATGCAAGACCCCGTGCGGTTCGACTGAGCTATCTCGCGATGATAGTGCTTGACACAAACGTTGTGTCTGAACTGATGCGCGCCAGCCCTCATCCGGAGGTTCTTGCGTGGCTGGATGTCCAGCCCACGAGTACGCTATTCGTTACGACCATCACCGAGGCTGAGATCCACACAGGCGTCGCTCTCCTACCCGAAGGACGGCGTAGACTAGGTCTGCAAGCAGCAGCTGAACGGGTATTCGGCGTTATGTTTGACGGACGAATTTTGCCTTTTGACAGTGCAGCGGCCCATACCTATGCGTCCATTGCATCCGATCGCCGCGCCTCCGGCAATCCCATCAGTCAGGCCGACTGCCAGATCGCAGCGATTGTAAGGTCCCTAGGTGCTTCGGTAGCAACACGAGACGTCAAAGGCTTTGGAGGCTGCGGGATAGAGGTGGTCAATCCATGGCAGCAGTAGGGGAAAGGGTATGACCGGGAACCGGTCTTCACCTCATACTTTCGCGATGTCTGGAAAGGATGATGGATTCCCAGTACGTTCCCATGAAGCTATCGGTCCTGGGACGGCAATTAGGCTGGGGTGCGGATCGGGGACAGTGACTCCCTGGAGGCGTTCGAGCGCGGCGGGGGCACGGCGTTTGAGTTTGGCGGTCAGGTGGGTGAGCTCGTAGCGCAGCTGGCATACGGTGACTTCGATGCGCGTTGTGTGGCGATGGGGCAGGTGGATTCTGGTTCGGTCGAAGTTGTAGCCGCGTTGAGTCGCTTCGTCGCGGACGTTGTGCAGGTAGGCAGTGATGGCGTTGTCGGGTGCCGGATGGGCGCGGAAGCGTTCGAGCTGAGGGTGATTTCTGTAGCCACGAGTTGAACCGGTCAGTACCTTCTGGGCGAGGAGCGCTTCTCGCCACAGGGCGACGAGTCCTTTCGCGTCCAGATAGCGGGGGTGCAGGGACCAGAGTCTCATGAGGGGCCTCCCGTCACTGAGGTTGGGGACGGAACCGACAGCAATGTGGAGACCCCTATAAATCCGGCGGCCACGGCGAGTGCCGCAGTTAGGCGAGTTCGCCGATGGCCGTCAGGCTGATTACGCCCGCGACGGCGACGAGTATGTAGATGATCCGCGAGACCACGTTGACGTCGCCGAACTTCATGCCGCCGGCAATTAGAGCTACAAGGTCGAACTTGAACAGGCCGACCAAGCCCCAGTTCACCGCGCCGACCGCTGCGAGAACTATCGCTATAATCTGTACGATCTCCATTATGTTCCCTCCTTTACGGGACAACGTTGATGATAAATAAGAATAACACATATTGACTGTTCTGTCTATTATATTCTACACTAGGGTGCGAAATGCCTAATAATGAACTCAGATGGATAGGGAAAAACTTTTGACAGAGGCTCGGGACAGGTATGGCGAGGCCCTGATACTGGGTGAGCCCGTTCTGGCGCGTGCTGTAATCGAGCAGGCGCTGGGCCGTGGTCTGAGCCGGGCGGAGATTTATCTTGAAGTCCTGGCTCCGTCACAGATCAGGCTGGGCGAGATGTGGCATGAGGGAAGTATCAACGTTGCCCAAGAGCACCTGGCGACGACGATCACGATGGAGATGATGGACTACCTCAGGCAGGGGATGACGCCCCGGAAGGGGCTGGGAATGAGGGCCGTGGTAACGCCGGTAGAGGGAGACCAGCACACCATCGGAGCGCGTATGATTGCGGACTTCCTGGCGATGGACGGCTGGGAGGTTTTCTTTCTCGGAAACGGAACACCCGGCAAGGACCTTGCAGAATTTGTTCGACAGCGGAACGCCGATCTCGTCGCGCTCTCCTCTACCCTGCCCGAGTTCCTGGCGAACGCGGCGACAGCCGCTGGGGCGATCCGGGAAGCAAACTCACCTCCGCCGAAGATACTGCTGGGCGGGAAAGCACTCGACCGGACTACGCAAGGCGCAGAAGAGTTGGGATGCGACGCCACGGCCAGCGACGTCCTGGAAGCCGTGGCTGAGTCCCGCCGACTCGTCGGACTGAGGGAGGAGAGACTATCTCTCGAAGAGCAATTGGCGATGATGGGACTGAAGATCAAGGAAGCCCGGACCAGCCGACGGATGACCCAGCAGGCGCTGGCGGACGCATCGGGGCTGGACCGTACGTACATCAGCCTAGTCGAGCATGGGAAGCAGAATCTCTCCATAGGAGCGGTGCTGAAAATCGCCTACGCGCTTGATGTGCCAATCGGTGATCTGGTTGTGTCTCCTTCATCTGAAGGGAACGGATAGGGTTGTTTGGGTGACGTGAAGGCAAGGACATCGTTTTATCCAGTAAACATGGTTTGGCTTACCGGCATATACGTGAATAACCTATCGACGCGACATGTCGTTATCTACAATTGGCATTTGAAAGCACTCGCCTCCAGCTACGGTCGGGGGCGTTCTTGCGATGCGGCACTTAACTGAAATAGGACGGACTTACTCAGGAGCGATACATGACATTCCTCACCGGCATAGCGGTCCGCAACCGGACGGTTACGGTTCTGGCCATAATCCTTGTCC
>JAPPDQ010000424.1 GCA_028875495.1 Chloroflexota bacterium | reverse complement strand
CGTCCAGAGCTCGATGAGGATGCCATGGAGGCCCTCGTGCTCTTCTCCAACGGAGACGCGCGCATCGCTCTGAACACGCTGGAGCTTGCAGTGCAATCGACCCGACCCAACGAAAACGGCATTCGCAAGATATCCCCGGAAACCGTGGAAGACGCCTCCCAGCGCCGTTCGCAGATCTACGACAAGTCCGGCGACCAGCACTACGACACCATCTCCGCCTTTATCAAGTCGATGAGGGGATCCGATCCCGATGCCTCGCTGTACTACCTCGCCCGCATGATCGACGCGGGGGAGGACCCGCTGTTCATCGCACGCCGGCTCGTAATACTCGCGGCAGAGGACGTTGGGATGGCCGATCCACAAGCCTTATCCGTCGCCGTCGCGGCACAGCAGGCCGTGCACTTCGTCGGGATGCCGGAAGGACAGATTCCCCTAGCGGAGGCGACGGTCTATCTGGCCACCGCGCCCAAGAGCAATGCTTCGTACATGGCCTTGAACCGCGCGCTGCAGGATGTTGAAGCGTCAAGAAACGACCCAGTGCCTCTGCATCTCCGCAACGCCGTCACGGGGCTGATGAGGGGTCTCGGCTATGGGGAAGGGTACAAGTACGCCCATGACTACGAGGGCAACTTCACGCCCGCGGAAAACCTCCCCGAGAGCGTCCGGGGTCACCGGTACTACCGTCCCGGCGACCAGGGCTACGAAATCGAGGTCCGCGAGCGCCTTCGCAAGTGGTGGGGTGAGCGGTCCCATCACAACACTGAAAGTCCACGGCAATCATCCGAGGAATGAATGACCGTCTAATGAGACGCCGTTCGCCCTGAGCTTGTCGATGGGTCGCAGTCTCGCTTAGCCCATCGACTCCCGCACCGTCGTATCGATAACGTCCAGCGTGTGGTCGATGTCGTCGGATGGCACGTCGTTGTGAGTCACAAGCCGCCAGAGGTTATTCCCCCGGTCTCCGACCATGACTCCTCGTTCCGCCAGCTTCTCCGCGATGCCAGCCGGTAATTCGTCCGTCGTAGTCACAAAGACGAGGTTCGTGTAGACATCGTCGGGGTCTACCTGGAATCCCGGGATGGTTGACAGGCCGCGCGCCAGCTTCTTCGCGTTGGCGTGGTCGTCGGCGAGGCGCTCGATCATGGACTCCAGCGCGACGATTCCGGGTGCAGCGATGATGCCGGCCTGCCGCATCGCCCCGCCGAGCACTTTGCGCACCTTGCGAGCCTTGTCGATGGTCTCGTGATTGCCGACGAGGAGCGAACCTGCCGGACAGCCCAACCCTTTCGAGAGACAGAACGTCACCGTGTCGGCGTCCTTTACAAGTTCCTCCACCGGAGTTTCGAGCGCGACCGCGGCATTGAAGAGCCGAGCGCCGTCGATGTGCAGGGGGATGTCGTGCTCGTGAGCCACGTCTGCCACCGACGCAATCTCGTCGGGCGTCAACGCCCTCCCGTTGCACGCATTGTGTGTATTCTCCAGCGCGATCAGCCTCGTGGGCGAGTAGTGCTGGTCGGCTGGATGGATGTTCGCCTCTACCTCGGCGGGGTCCAGTGTTCCGTCAGGCTGGTTAGGAATCGGGTTATAGGCCACGCCGCCGAGGGCCGACGCCCCGCCCGCCTCCGCGCGATAGATATGCGACTTGTCACCGATGATGATGTCCTCGCCGCGCTGACAGAGCGCGAGGATTGGTACGAGGTTTCCCATCGTTCCGCTACTGAGCAGCAGGCCCGCCTCCTTGCCCAGCATGTCGGCTGCCAGGGTCTCCAGTCTGTTGACGGTGGGGTCCTCGCCCACCATGTCGTCGCCGTACAGGGAGGTCGCCATCGCCTCTCGCATCGCCGGAGTGGGCAGGGTCTTCGTATCGCTTCGCAGATCGACTATTCGCATGGGGTTTCCTCAGTTGGGTGTACGGAGTGGTTGTTTCGCGGGGAAGATTCTAGCGGAAGTTCGGTATTGAGTGAAAGGTGCCAGCTATTGGTCAAGGTTGTGGTTTATCATTGAAGAATGAGGTCGCCATGACTGCGGAACTGCCCTACAACCAAGAGAAGCTACCATCTATTCATCCGGGGGAAGTGCTAAACGAAGAGTTTCTCGTTCCTCTGAAGATCACGCAGTACCGGCTGGCGAAGGAGATTGGTGTGGACGCACGTCGCGTCCACTCAATCGTTCGTGGAGAGAGGGCCATCACAGCGGAGACGGCCCTGCTGCTTTCGCGCTTCTTTGGCAACTCTGCCGAATTCTGGATGGGACTGCAGAGTCAATATGATTTGGAGGTCACCGAAGACCGTATCTCCCAGAGACTGAGCAGGGTGCTGGCCCGCTCTGCCGGCTGGCTTCGTGTTTCGCCGCGCCATGCTTGTCATCCGCCTTGCTGTCACCTACCATGGAATGCCGCGATGATGCGCTATTCGGCCATAGGTATCTACAGCACGGGGAAGATTCTCCTTGACGGCGTCATCGCTTCCCCCGGTGATGGCGGTGTACGAGTTCCGGCCGTCCTGATCTGCCATCCGCACCCCATGCTGGGCGGCGATATGAACAATCCGGTCGTATCTGCCGTCGAGGTTGAAGCGAACGAGCGCGGCTTGGCGAGTATGCGATTCGACTTCCGAGGCGTTGGACGCAGCGAGGGTGATTTCTCGAACGGCGAGCAGGAGTGGAACGACGTCAAGCACGCTCTGAACTTCCTCAAGGGGTTTCCCGGCGTGGACGGTTCGAAGATTGGTGTCGTCGGGTACTCGTTCGGCGCGTCCGTCGTTCTCCGTGCCATCTCGAAGCTGAAACCTGTGAAGGCGTTCGCCCTCGTAGCGCCCCCGCTAGGTTCTCTTCATGCATCAGGAGTCAAAAAAGATAAGCGGTCGAAGCTCTTCGTGGTGGGCCAGAACGACAACGTCGTCCCTTCGCTCCAACTGCAGCGACAGCTCGATGACTTACGTGGCCCCGTGCAGTTTACCGAGATACCAGAGGCCGACCACCGGCTGAACGGCCACGAGCAGGCGGTCGCCAAGCGGGTCGTCGATTTCATGGTAACCACCCTGTTGTCATAACCACACTCTTGGGCCCGCGGCCCTGACCATCGAATGGAGGAATGATGTCCGAAGCTAGAGAGTACCGGGTCGAGCGAGACTCTATGGGCGAGTTCAATGTGCCTGCGGACGCCTACTACGGCGCGCAGACCATGAGGGCGGTTGAGAACTTCCCCATAAGCGATCTCCGCTTTCCACGTTCCTTCATTCAGGCTATCGGCCAGGTCAAGCTCGCGGCGGCCCAGGTCAACTCCGATCTCGGACTGCTCGACAAGGACCTTGCCTACACCATCGGCGAGGCGGCAGCGGAGGTCGCAGACGGCAGGCACGACGACCAGTTCGTTGTCGATATCTTCCAGACCGGTTCCGGCACCTCGACGAACATGAACGCGAACGAGGTGATCTCCAATCGCGCAATCGAAATGCTGGGAGGCCAGCGCGGTTCCCGTGATCCCGTGCACCCGAACGACCACGTGAACATCGGGCAGTCCTCGAACGACGTGATCCCCACTTCGATTCACGTCGCGGCCCTGAGCTCCATTCACGACAGTCTCCTCCCCGCGATGGCGCACCTCGAATCGGCATTGAAGGACAAGAGTGATGAGTTCATGCCGGTGGTCAAGACCGGGCGTACGCATCTTCAGGACGCCACACCCGTCCGCTTGGGCCAGGAGTTCGTCGGCTATGCGGGACAGATTGAGCGTGGCATCGAGCGGCTCCAGAGCGCCGTCACACACCTTTCCGAACTCGCCATCGGCGGCACGGCGGTGGGTACCGGCGTCAACGTCCACCCCGAGTTTGCGGGCAGGGTGTGCGAGATACTCACCAAACTGATCGGTGTGCCGGTAAGAGAGACGACGAACCACTTCCAGGCGCAGAGTTCGCTCGATGCTATCGTGGAGACCAGCGGCGCTCTCAAGACGATAGCTGTCAGCCTCATGAAGATCGCCAACGACGTGAGGTGGCTGGGATCGGGTCCGCGCACCGGCATTGGCGAGATCGACCTGCCCGCTGTCCAGCCTGGTAGCTCCATCATGCCCGGCAAGGTCAACCCCGTCATACCTGAGTCGGTGTGCCAGGTCTCCGCGCAGGTCATTGGCAACGATACGGCGATTATGGTCGCGGGGCAGTCCGGCAACTTCGAGATCAACGTCATGATGCCCGTCGCCACGCACAACTTGCTGGAGTCCATTGAGCTTCTGGCGACCTCGTGCCGTAATTTCGCCGACCAGTGCATATCCGGCCTGGCGGCAACGAGCAAGGGGCCCGACATGGTGCAAAACGGCCTCGCCATCGTGACGACGCTCGTGCCCCACATCGGCTATGATGCCTCGGCCTCCATCGCGAAGGAGGCAGGGG
>JAPPDQ010000338.1 GCA_028875495.1 Chloroflexota bacterium | reverse complement strand
CCTGCCCCCGCTCGACCCAGGCGAGCAGGTCATAGCCCGTCGCCTTGCGGCCGCCGGCGACGTAGACCTCCCAACCACCCTCTCGGGATCTCCGGGCGTCGACGGAGAGGACCACAGCCTGCGAGCCGTAGTGATCGGCCGCCTGGCGTACCACTTCCGGGTTGGCGACCGCACCGGAATTGATCGAGACCTTGTCCGCACCGGCGAGGAAGAACTGTCGGAAGTCGGCAAACGCCCGGATCCCGCCACCGACAGTCAGCGGCATGAAGCAGCGCTCCGCCACCACGGTGACCAGATCGAGCATCGTGTTCCGCCCCTCGGCGGTAGCGGTGATGTCGTAGAAGACCAGTTCGTCGGCGCCCTGCTCGTTGTACTGCACGGCAAGGGCAACAGGGTCACCCATGTCCTTGAGCTCACCCTGCTCAGCGCGACCGAACTGCTGCCCGCGGGTAACGCGGCCCGCATGGACATCGAGGCAGGGGATGATCCTCTTCGCGAGCACCCGGACAGCATACCCCGAGCAGCAGTCCGCCGCTCAGGCAGGAAGAGTGTATTCGGTTGTAAGTGTCCTCTTAACCCCTTAGCCAACGAACAGGCTGATGGTTTCTATGGGCCTGCGCCCCTGGTTTCGGTAGCCGAGGTGGGGTCGCTCAGTGTTGTGGTGGTGCAGCTAGGCGCCGAGATCGGCCCAGAGTCTCCTGACACTTTCGTGGCAGCCCTCCCCCAACTTGGCTCGGAAGAGTTCGGCTAAGACCGTGCCGTTGAACCGTCCCACAAAGCCATTCTCTGGCAACCGACATGTTGCACTGGGCAGGATTGGAAAGGCGATTATCAACCAAACTTTCCACAAGCTAGAAATGCCTTAAAAATTAGGCTATAATGGACCATGAAAAAAGCACGTCCTGCACGGCCAAAACGCCGGGGCGTGAGTCTCGTGGAATTGATCGAGTTCTTCCCCGATGACCAGGCAGCCGAGGCATGGTTCGAGTCGAGACGGTGGGCAAACGGGATCACCTGCCCGGACTGCGGCTCGAGCCGCTATAGCGACATCAAGGACCGCAAGCCCATGCCATACCGCTGCAAAGACTGCCGTGCCTATTTCAGCGTCCGCAAGGGCACGACCATGCAGTCGAGCAAGCTGGGCTACCAGACTTGGGCGCTCGCAATTCACCTGATCGCCACCAGCGTCAAGGGCGTTAGCAGCTTGAAGCTACATCGCGACTTGAAAATCAGCCAGCCTAGTGCCTGGTACCTTGCTCAACGGATTCGCGAGGGGTTCGGCGAGGTTATCGGCAAGATGGGTGGCCCGGTGGAGCTCGATGAATGTTTCGTCGGCGGGAAGGAAAAGAACAAACACCGCTCCAAGCGACTGCGATTGGGCCGCGGAATCGTCGGCAAGATCGTGGTCGCTGGCGTGAAGGAGCGAACTACCAACCGCGTCTGGGCCGAGGTGGTCGCCGGAACGGATGCCGAAACTTTGCATGGTTTCGTGCGATCGCGCGTCGGGGCTGGAGCAAGGATCTACACCGATGAGCACCGAGGTTATCAAGGCCTACCCAACCACCAGGCTGTGAGGCACTCAGTAGGTGAGTATGTAGCTGACGATCCTGAGAATCGGTCCTTAGCTCACACCAACGGCCTGGAGTGCTTCTGGTCGATAGTCAAGCGGGGCTATCATGGGACATTCCACCATCTCAGCCGAAAGCACCTGAACCGTTACCTGCGAGCGTTTGCAGGGCGCTACAACATGAGGTCGCTGGATGCCTTGGAGGTGATGAGTGCTATTGCTCGGGGTATGGAAGGGAAGCGACTCAGGTATCGGGATTTGATAGCAGAATAATCGCTGGCCACATCATGGTGGATTAGGGCGTTCGCGCCAGCATGAGCGACGTGCCAGTTGTTGTGCGTGCCACTTTCGTTTCTTTTCATCTTTGCTGACGATACCGGGCAACACGATATCCGCATGGTACGGGTTGTCGGGTAGGTGACCTTTCCCCCGAAATCCGGGCCATTGCGAACTGGAGTTTTCCACCTTTAGATTAACGAAGGAGGAAGACTGATGAAACGTAAGCGATTTAGTGAAGAACGGATAATCGGCGTTCTCAAAGAGAATGAGGCTGGCGCGAAGGTGGACGATCTGTGTCGGCGTCATGGCATCAGTACGACGACATTCTATGCCTGGCGCAAGAGGTACGGCGGCCTGGAAGTGAGCGAGGTGCGGCGGCTTCGCCAACTGGAGAGCGAGAACGCCAGGCTGAAGAAGATCGTCGCCGATCAGTTGCTGGCCAGGTCGGCGCTGAAAGAGCTGCTGGCAACCGGTAAAGCCCCTGGCCAAGCGCAAAGCTGTGGGCGATAGCCGAGTGGGGTTTGAGCGAGCGGCGCGGCTGCGCGGAGGTCGGCCTGTCGCGGTCGGTGTCATAGGCCGCTGCCGAAAGAGGATGCGGCAGTTGTCGATCGGCTGAAGGTTCTTGCGTCGCAGAATCGCCGCTATGGCTTCCTGCGGCTGCATGCCCTGTTGCGACGGGAGGGTCTTGTCAGCAATCGCAAGCTCAGCTACCGGCTCTAGCGCCAGGAGGGGTTGCAGGTTCGGAAAGCGCAGGAAGCTGCCGCGGCGCGACCGGGTCTCGAGGTTCCTTCGCTGCCGATGCAACGCTGGTCATTGGATTTCATGAGCGATCAGCTTGCCGACTACCGCCGGTTCCGTATCCTCAACATCGTCGCTGACTACAGCAAGTTCTGCCCCGGCCAGATCGTCGATCTGTCGCTAGCGGGGGCCCGGCTGGCACGGTCCGAGGACGGACTCTCGCTGGCGCTCGGGTTCGATCAGCTAGCACCTCTCCACGGTCTGCCGGAAGAGATCGTCCCAGGCAAGGTCCAGATCCGAAGAATCCTCTCTTGGGGACAAGTCGTGCGCTGTTCGAATGGTCAGATCCGGAGAATCCTCTCTTGATCCGAAGAATCCTCATCTTAAGGAGGGGGGTGCGGCTACGCTTCATCGAGCCCGGAAAGCCGGTGCAGAATGCCTTTGTCGAGAGCTTCAACGGGCGCTTTCGCGACCCGAAGCAAGAGCCTGCTCTACGGGCCCAACGAAGCCGCCCTTGTCCGCTTGTCGAGTGCCTCAACCAGCATTGGTTCCACTCTAGCGGTCATGGGCGTCAAGAGATTGCCCTCTGGCGGCATCACTACAACAGCGAACGTCCGCATTCGGCACTAGGCTACCGGAGCCCTAGCGAATTCATGGCAACCGCCCTGCCGAGCCCTCAACAGGCTCAAGCGCCGGTGCTCCCTGCAACTCTTGAACCGGACCCGACGAGTCCGTTCTTAAATTCCAGTCTTGGGTGGCCCTAATTGTGGGGAAAGGTCAGAATCATCGACTCAGGAAAGTACGACGCTCCGCTTATTCACCTGCCAATGTGGAAGATCAGTCCACGCTAGCAGTACCGGTTGTTGTATTCAGCGGCGGCCCGACGCGCGGCCTAAGCCGATGATTCCAACATCAGATATAGCACGAATCGTCGTGAAATCTAACCCGAACGGGTTATCTGTGCTACCATGCCAGCATTGGAGGGGAAATGGCCGCGACAGATTCAGAGAGACTAGGTAGCATGGCCAGCTCAAAACGCCAGACCCCAACCGCAGGTAGTGACCTAGCCTCAGTTCACGAGACCGCCAATCAGATTGCCGATGCGATATTTGCCAGGGCTAAGTCACCTGACCCAGCCAAGCGGGTGCGGACTCAATCCTCGAAAAGGCGGAAACAAACTCGGTAGAGTAATCGCTGGAAAGTTTGCTTGATAATCGCCATTGGAAAAGGGTGTGTTGCTCCCCTCTAAGCGAGCTCTCGACTACGTGCACTCGCTCCAGGCAAAGACGCGTGCGCTGGAGACCGAGTGGTAAGTGTGAACCGAGCTTGTCACTTCGAACTGACGGGGTCCGAGAATAGGCGCAAGTCGACCGCTCAAGCTTTTCGCGAAAAGGGCCATAATGTTCTCGTAGTGGTAATACCAACCCCCCCAAACCGGCGGTTTCTCCCAAGATCAGGACACCGCCTGCCCGATATTTCATGATCGCCGTCCACCCCGTTGGCACGAGAGCGGACCTCCGCCGCTTCATAGCCTACCCGTACTGGAAATATGCTGGTGATCCTGGCTGGATCCCTCCGCTGAGACTCAAGGAGCGCGAGAACTTCAATCCCAAGCGGAATCCCTTCTTCGAGTACGGGGCGATGGATCTCTACCTGGCCCTCGAGGACCGGAGTGTGGTCGGCCGGGTCGCCGCGATCGACAACCCCAGGCACAACGAGACTCACGGGGAGAGCATCCTCTTCTTCGGGTTTCTCGAGGCCGAGTCCGAGGAGATCACGGAAGCGCTCATGAGCGCGGTGGAACAGCGGGCCCGG
>JAPPDQ010000431.1 GCA_028875495.1 Chloroflexota bacterium | reverse complement strand
TCCAGCTCATCCTCTTGAGATCCTAATGTCCGAACGTATCCTCGTTGCCGTGGCTTGGCCGTATGCCAACGGCTCCATACACATCGGCCAGACCGCCGGCGCGTACGTTCCTGCCGACATCTTCGCCCGCTACCACCGGATGAAGGGCAACGACGTCCTCATGGTCTCCGGCAGCGACTCTCACGGCACCCCCGTGACCCTCGAAGCCGAGAATCGCGGCATCAGCCCCGAGGAGGTGTTCGAGCACTACCACGCCGAGTTCCTTGACTGCTGGGATCGGCTCGGCATCAGCTTCGATCTGTTCACCTCCACGCACACCGAGAACCACACCGAGATCGCCCAGGACATCTTCAGCCAGCTCTACGAGAACGGCTACCTCTACACCAAGACGATGCTCCAACCCTACAGCGAGGCGGACGGTCGCTTCCTGGCCGACCGCTACGTCGAGGGCACCTGCCCCCACTGCGACTTCGACGGAGCCCGCGGCGACCAGTGCGACGAATGCGGACGCACCCTCGACGCGCAGGAGCTCATCGGCATCCGCAGCCGCCTGAGCGGCGACACCCCCATTTTCAAGGAGACCGAGCACTTCTTCCTCAAGCTCACCGCTTTCGAGGACGAACTGCTGGACTGGATACGCCCGCAAGCCCACTGGCGTCCCAACGTCAAGAACTTCTCCATAGGCTACCTCGAAGGAGGCCTGCAGGATCGCCCAATCACCCGTGACATCGAGTGGGGCATCCCCGTCCCCCTCGACGGCTACGACGGCAAGCGCATCTACGTCTGGTTTGAGGCCGTGATCGGCTACCTCTCGGCCTCAAGGGAGTGGGCCACCCGTCGCGGCGAACCCGACCGGTGGAAGGACTTCTGGCAGAGCGAAGACGCCAAGTCCTTCTACTTCATGGGCAAGGACAATATTCCGTTCCACACGGTTATCTGGCCCGCCATGCTCCTCGGTTACGGCGGTCTTAACCTTCCGTACGACGTTCCCGCCAACGAGTACATGAACCTTGAGGGCATGAAGCTCTCCACGAGCCGCTCGTGGGCCATTTGGCTGCCCGACTACCTCGACCGCTACGACCCCGATCCTCTCCGGTACGTCATCGCCGCCGGAATGCCGGAAACGAGCGACTCCGACTTCTCATGGACCGAGTACGTCAGGCGCAACAACGACGAACTCGTGGCGACCTTCGGAAACCTCGTGCATCGCGTCCTCACCATGTCCTACCGCAACTTCGACGGAGTCGTGCCGACGCCGGGCCGGCTCGACGACGACTCGCAGGCACTCCTCGACGAGGCCGAGCGCCGCTTCCGAGAGGTCGGCGAGAACCTCGCCCTGTGCAAGTTCCGTGCCGCGCTGATGGAAGGAGCCATGGCCTTGGCCCAGGCCGCCAACCGCTACCTCGATCGGAAGGCCCCATGGCAAACGGCCAAGACCGACAGGATCGCGACTGCGACCACGCTCTGGACCGCCATGACTGTCATCAACTGCCTTAAGAAGGCCTTGTACCCATACCTGCCGTTCAGCGGCGAAAAGCTGCACGCCATGCTGGGGTTTGAAGGCTCCGTGGCCGACGACGGATGGGACTGGTCTCCTACCGACCTCACTTCCGGCCAGAGCCTGCAAAAGCCGGCGCCCCTCTTCCAGAAGCTGGACGAAGCCATCGCCGAGCAGGAAACCGAGCGGATAGGCCAGCAGAGGTGATCGCCCATAGAGTCCCTAACGTGACCCCCTCTCCCATCGTAGGAGAGGGCTGGGGTGAGGGTGATGGCCCCAGCTCCTCATGGTGTCTCCATTCCAGACCTAGCCCCGTTAGCTGAGAGAGAACTTCAAGCATGTCAACACAGCCCAGTAGTGAAGTGCAAAGCGTGAACGGCTTCGATTCACCCAGCGATGCGCTCGCGTACATCCACTCCCCGGTCGTGCAGGGCCTTGAACGTGTCAAGACTTCCCTGCGCGACATGGTGAACCACAAGTCCCCGTTCCTCGCGCAACTCCTCGACCACGCGCTGGAAACGAAAGGAAAGCGCGTTCGACCCACCCTGACGCTCCTCGCTGCCGGTTTCCATCCGAACGACGGCAAGCGCGCCGAGACCATGGCGACCGCCGTCGAGCTGCTCCATATCGCGTCGCTCATCCACGACGACACCGTCGACCAGTCCGAGGTGCGACGCGGCCGGGCCACCATCAGCAAGGTCTGGGGCGGCAATGCGGCCGTTGTCCTCGGCGATTACCTCTTCGCCACATCCGCGACTTACGTCTGCGATACAGGCAATATCCGCGTCATACGCCGGTTCGCTGAGACCATCAAAGAACTCTCCAGCGGCGAGATGGAAGAGATGGTCGTCAGGTACGACGCAGAGCAGTCTCGCGAGCAGTATTTCACTCGCATCTATGAGAAGACCGCCTCGCTCTTCACCACGGCCACCGAGTCCGGGGCCGTCCTCAGCGATGCCCCTGAGTCGACGGTCAAGCTGCTGCGGGACTACGGCTACTCGCTCGGCATGGCCTTCCAGATCGTCGACGACATCCTCGACGTCGAGGGCCTCACCGACGAGATCGGCAAGCCGGTCGGCAACGATCTCCGGCACGGCGTGCTGACCCTCCCGATGATTCTGGCCCTGGAGCGATGGCCCGATTCGACCGTCATCCGCGACTACTTTGCTGAGCCGTCGGATGAGACCTTGCTGGAGTCCGCCATGGAACTGATAAGCGACCCGAAGGTCATTACCGACTCCTACGCCGTCGCGGAACAATACTGCCAGTCCGCCCGCGATTCGATCATGGAACTGCCGAAGAACCGCTCCCGCGACTCCCTTGAGGCCCTCATCGACTACGTCGTAGTCCGCCGAAGCTGACAAGGGTGTCAAATAAGTAACTCAAACCGTTCGCCCTGAGCCTGTCGAAGGGCAATTCTCTACCCGTTCCCTCAGTTCACCGACAGCACCCGCAGAAGGTTCGTCCCGCCTGAAACCCCAATCGGCAGTCCTGCCACCAGCACAACCTGTTGACCATCCCTGAGACCCGCCGATTCCTTCGCGTACTGCTCGGCCAACTCGAAGAAGCCGTCAACGTGGTCGAACGAGGAAACCACGAACGGAGTAGCCCCCCACGTCAGCAGGAGTCTTCGCTGCACCTGCTCGGTTGATGTCAGCGCTATGATGTGCGCCTGCGGGCGGTACTTGGAGACGCGCGCTGCCGTCGCTCCCGATTCCGTGAACGCGACGATGAGCCTCGAACCCAGCTGCTGCGCGGTGTGGCAGGCGTTATAGGCGATTGCGTCGTCGATCTTGCTCTCGGCATGTCCCCGTCGCGACTCGAGCATCTGGTCGTAGGACAGGTAAGCCTCCGCGAACATCGCCGCCTCCGCCATGAACCTGACTGCCTCCACCGGATGTTCGCCGGTGGCGGTCTCGCCCGACAGCATGATGGCGTCCGAGCCGTCGAAAATGGCATTGGCGATGTCCGTGACTTCCGCGCGCGTGGGCACTGGCGAAGTCACCATCGACTCCAGCATCTGCGTCGCCGTGATGGCTGGCTTCCCTCGCTCATTGCACTGGTGGATCAGCTTCTTCTGGATCATCGGCACCTCGGCGAGAGGCAGTTCCACGCCCATGTCGCCGCGCGCGACCATTATCCCGTCACTCGCTTCGAGGATTTCGGGAAAATTCCTGACTCCCCCCGACAGTTCGATCTTCGAGACGATGAAGGGATCATGCCCGTGTTTTTGCAGCAGGGCGCGGGCGGTGTCCACGTTTTCCCCGGATGACACCATCGACAGGGCAACGAAGTCTGCCCGCTGCTCGGCGGCGAATTTCAGCGCGGCCTTGGCCTGCTCGCTTGGGAATGCCTGGGATGGGTCTCTGCCGGGCACGGTAACGCCCCTCTTCTCCGTCAGTCGGCCACCTCGAACGACCCTGCAGTGAACGTCCAGACCCTCCACGCTGTGTACCGCCAGCTCCATCATCCCATCATCCAGCAGGAGGGGAGAGTCGAGTCTCGCGTCGCGATGGATGCCCGGCGGTGAGACCGACACGGTATCCTTGTCGCCGACAATGTCCCGGCTGGTCAGGGTGATGTCCTGGCCCGATTCAAGGTCCAGCGCGCCGTCTCCCAACAGCCCCGTGCGGTACTTCGGACCGGGAACGTCGACCATGACCGCCACGGGGATGCCGGTCTCCGCCGATGCCGCGCGGATCAGCCTGATCTTTCCGGCGTGTTCATCCGGTGTGCCGTGCGACATATTGAGGCGGGCCACACTCATGCCCTCCTCGACGAGGCTCCGAATCCGCCTCGCCGATGACGTGGAAGGCCCCAGAGTGCATACGATCTTCGTCTTTGGCCTAGTGTAAACCATCACTTTCTAGCCGCCACCGTGTTGATTATCCCGCATTCAGCCA
>JAPPDQ010000392.1 GCA_028875495.1 Chloroflexota bacterium | reverse complement strand
GATTCAATTTCCGGTTAACGATTGCTACCGTTCAGTCTTCGGGAGGTAAAGCCGAGGAGGAGCAACCACAAGGGTTGCCCCTACAACGGGTCAGCCGGAACCTATTTTCGTTGCAATGTGCCATGAGGGTTGCTACCAACACCACCAATTGTGACAATGGCCGTAGTAGGGGCGATTCATGAATCGCCCCTACGGGAAGGTTGGCTAGGGCTGGATCGTAGCTGGAATTCCGTTTTACCTACCCCTGTCAGCCCACGACGGGAGAGGGGATTTGCACGCGCTGACTTGTTCGATGAATCTCTGACACAGGACACCAGTTAGCCTGCGCTTCATGTTTATTGGATAGGGCTTTCCGTCAATTGAAGTGGAAGCGGAATCACCTTGGCGCTATTGCCTTCTGCATACCTTCATGCGATTCCTGCAAGGTTGCTTTCCAAGCGCGTCCCGATCGGTTGGTCGGCCTCTGGAAACTCGAAAGAGCGACCGGTGATCGTCTCGTAAAGGTAGATATAGCGTCTTGAGAGCTCGATTACAAGGTCGTCGGGCGCCGGTGGCAGGACGTCATCCTCGTAGGGGTCGCAGTTCTCCGCGAACCAGAGCCGGAGGAATTCCTTGTCGACGTTGTCGGGTTCCCGTCCCTCCAACATGCGCTGTTGATAGGTGTCGGCGATCCAGTAGCGGCTGGAGTCAGGGGTGTGGATCTCGTCGATCAGAAGGATCTCACCGTCCTCGTCACGGCCCATTTCATATTTGGTATCGACGAGAATTAGGCCACGCTCCGCAGCCTCGGCCTGACCGAAAGCGAAGAGTTCCAGCGCGATGCGGCTGCATTGTTCCCAATCATCGGCGGTCATCCAGTTCTCGGACACGATTTCGTCAGGGCTGATCGGACGGTCGTGGTCCTCCGCCTTGATGGTCGGCGTCAGGTAATTCGTCGGGAGCTTCTGGTTTTTCACCAGGCCGTCGGGCAAATCGATGCCGCAGTAGTTGCGATGTCCATCCTGGTAGACCGTCCAGAGGGAGGTGTCCGTGGTCCCGGTGATGTATCCGCGCACGACGAACTCAATCGGGAAGACGGTACATTTCCTGGCAATTGTGACGTTTGGATCGGGGATGGAGAGAACCTGATTCGGCACAATATGACGGGTCTGTTCAAACCACCATGCGCTCGTCATGTTGAGGACCTGCCCTTTGAAGGGGACAGCGGCCAGCACCCGGTCGAAGGCACTCTGCCGGTCGGTGGTGATAAGCACCATGCGATCCCCAAGATCGTACCGGTCCCGTACTTTACCTATGAACTCCTCACCTTGAGACAGATTCGTCTCAATGAGGCAGTTTGCGAGCTCTTGTCGTATTCGGTCCGTGTAGCCCTTCGGGGTGTGAATGGCGTTCTCCATGTATTGTTGTCTCCGCAATGTTAAAGGGTTAGCTCATAGAAGACGCCCTCGCGGGCTTGATACTCCGCACCATATCCGGTGTCTAGCATGTCGCAGCGGGTCCATCGACTACCTGCTACCAGCAGGAGTTCCAGGATTAGATAGCAATGCCAGCGGCACGATATGTTCCGTCGTCCCTTCCGTCTCCGGTCATCCCCGGATGAGAGGCGGAGGGCCGGACCCACCTGGCACGCAGTCGGAGCGTGTCCCTTGGTTTTGGGACATGTTCATCGTATCACATCAGGCCCCGATTAGTCAAATTTTTATTACTAATATCGTATCAATATATCAAAAACTAGGCTATATCACACATCTTTCTTGCCAAATATCATATCATACTTCTGAATAAAGATCAATATTGTACGAATACCGTATTCATGCTATGGTAGTCGTTCATCTCCTCGACCGCGAAAGGATGCCCATGACCACCATCTCTACAGGCGACAGCTACTCCTTCGGCATCGTCATCCGTGAAGTGCGCGGCCAGTGGCGCACGCTCGCGTTTGTCGTCTTTCTGATGTTGCTCGGGACGGCCTCCGCTCTCGTGACGCCGCTCCTGCTCCGTGAGCTCATCGACCGTGCCATACCCCGCGCCGACACTGCCATGATCCTAACTCTAGTCCTGGCGATGACGCTCCTCCCCGTCGTCGACGTGGGGCTGGGCCTGGTGCGGAACTACGCCCGCGCTTCCGTAGGCGAGGCCGTCACCCGCCGCCTCCGAACCGACCTGTTCAACCACCTCATCCACGCTCGGCTCGACGACATCGAGCGCACCAGGCTGGGCCACATCGTTACGGTCCTCACGCGAAGCTGCGGCAGTGTTGGAGAGGTCTTCGTCGCACAGACCGTCGTGCAGTCGATCTATCACTCGATGCTGGTCATCGTGACTGCCGGGATCATGTTCACGCTCAACTGGAAACTGGCCCTCATCACTCTGCTGGCGTTCCCGCTCTCATTCCTGCTCGCCCGCGTCGCTGGAGGCCGCGAGCGCAGGTTGTTCAACGAGCAGACGGACATTCTCTCCTCCGGCCAGTCGTACGTCACGGAAGTATTTGACAACATCAAGACCGTCAAGTCCTTCACCGGCGAGAGCCGCGAGACGGTTCGATGGGAGAGATGGACCCGCCGCAACTGGCGAAACAAGGCCCGCATGATCGCGCACCACGATCTCTTCCGCTTCGGCTTCTGGGTCGCCATCCAGAACGTCGTGCGCGGCCTCATCTTCGGCTACGGCGCATTCGAGGTCGTCAACGGACGCGCGACGGTCGGCGATCTCGTCGCCTTCCTCGCATACCTGCCAGGCTTGTACGAGTCGGCCAGAAGAACGCTCGACTTCATTACCGACAGCGTGTCCGTAAGGGCCGCCACCGATCGCATCGACGAGCTCATGGCCCTTCCTGAGGAGGGAACGTCCGGCATCCGCGAGCCGGGCCCGAAGAATGGCGGACCTTCTGTGGAATTCTCCAACGTGAGCTTCCGCTATGCGCGAGAGGGCTTCGGCATCGAAGGCCTTAGCTTCCAGGCGGATGTCGGCGAGTTCATCGGCATCGTCGGCCCGACCGGCGGCGGCAAGAGCACGGTCCTCGACCTCGCGCAGGGCTTCTACGAGCCGCTGCAAGGACGCATCCTGATCGACGGGCACGACATGCGCGACCTCTCCGTCCGCGAGGTGCGAAGGAACATATCCGTTGTCCCACAGGACGCCTGGCTGTGGAACGACACCGTACTCGCCAACATCATCTACCCCGAGACACAGCCGGACATGGCGCTCATCGAGCGGGTCGTCCGTGACGCACAGCTGGCAGACTTCATCGAGTCCCTGCCAAACGGTCTCCACGAACCCCTCGGACCGAAGGGCCTCGACCTCTCCGGCGGCGAGCGCCAGCGCATCGCCCTCGCCCGCGCCCTCTACAGAAAGGCCGGACTCGTCCTCCTCGACGAGCCGACCTCCGCTCTCGACGCCCGCACCGAATTCCACCTAACCGCCGCCCTCGACAGCCTCCGCCAACGCAGCACCCTCATAGTCGTCGCCCACCGCCTCAAGACCGTCATCAACGCGGACAAGATACTCGTCATAGACGGCGGCCGCATCGTTGAGTCGGGCGCGCCGCAAGAGCTCAAGCGCGGGTCAGGGCTGTTCGCTATGATGTATGAGATGCAGTCGTTGGAGCCGCAAAGGTAGTCAGCGGCGGAAAACGGAAGAGAAAACACTACCCATGAAAACGACCAAAATCATCTACATGCTCTGGGTCAACGACATGGACCGCGCGGTGGCGTTCTACCGCGACGTCTTCGAACTCAACGTCCACACACAGTCACCCAACTGGTCCGAGCTCACGCTCGGCGACTCGACCGTCGCCCTGCACCAGGGAACCAACGACAGCTTTCGCATGACAGGCCTGAGCTTCGAGGTGGACGATATCGACGAGGCCTGCCACGAAATAGAGGCGGCGGGTGGGAGCATCGTCCATCCTCCGCGCGAGGGGGGCATTCCCGGTCTCCTCCTCGCCGAGGTGGCTGACATCGACGGCAACCGCATCCAACTCGGCAGTCACGGCAACTAGTACCGATTCCAGATGATTTTCACAAGACGCCCTCACCCTAACCCTCTCCCACGACGGGAGAGGGGATACGAGCCACTCCGTTCGATTGTCATATTCAAATGGGAATGGTACTAGCCGTGCCGCTCGGAATTCCCAGATACAGCGCCGTGGTCGAGCCGTACGACCCGAACTGGCCCGTGCTGTTCGCGGAGGAGCGTCGCCGCATCATGGCCGCTGTCGGGCACATCGTGACGGGCGTCCACCATGTCGGCAGCACGTCGATTCCGGGTATGCCCGCCAAGCCCATCCTCGATATCGCCGTGCTGCTGCACGAGTTCGAGGACGGGGAGCGGTGCATTGAGCCGTTGGAGAATATCGGCTACGTCCACAAGGGTGTGGATGAAGTCGACATCCCCGGAGACCGCTTCTTT
>JAPPDQ010000371.1 GCA_028875495.1 Chloroflexota bacterium | reverse complement strand
CGCCATGGAGCAGACCATCCGCCATTGGCTCAGACAGGCGGGCGTCGATGTCTCCTCAGTGCCGTTCGAGCCGGAGGACTACCACCTCGACCCGGAGATCGACCGGGCAGGGCGAGTCGGAGACCGCGAGTTTGCCCGGACGCGGGAGATATACGCCGGCTACCGCAAGAATCTGCCCTTCCATCGCTTCCCGCCACCCGACCCGTGGGTTCTCTACGAGCAGTTTTATGAGGGCCTCGACACCGACGTGTCCTTCGAAGATGTCGCGGAGCACGAGAACCAGCACCTCTACATCCAGGGACTCTGGCACGTCGGCCCGGAGAGCCTGACCCATGCCCGCGCAACAGAGGACTTTGAGGACTACCTCGCCATCAAGTACAACGCCAAGACCGTCAACGCCGTCCTCGGACACGACGGCGGCGCACCATACCAGGTGCGGATAACCCTCGACGGCATGCCCCTCTCACCGGACGACGCCGACACCGACGTCCGCTTCGACGACTTGGGAAACAGCTACCTACACGTCGAAGAGTCTAGGATGTACCGCCTCATCAGGACAACCGAGTACGAGCAACACGAACTCCAACTCAGCTCCAACTCAGACCGCTTCGAGCTGTTCACCTTTACCTTCGGCGCGTACGAGAAGTTGGAGGATAACTGAGGGTGCCAGAGAGGATGACATAGACGAGCTGGGAAGGTTGCGGCTGGGAGTCCGCTATTGAGAAGTCTGCGGAGCTCGCGCTGTGGGCGGGCCTTTGTGTCACTCGCGGTGACGAACCATCCGACGACGCTGGCCGAGAGCGTTACGTGCGAACTCGATGATGAGCTCCCATGAGTCGGGGGAGCGCTGGCGGATGGAGCCTTTCAAGTGTTCGCCGGAAGAATGGCCAGATCATGCGTCCGCTTCCTCCATGGCTTTCTTGATGTCGCTGACGGTTTTCTGGCGGGTCTTCTTGGAGTGCCGCTTCCAGAGTGAGAAGAGACCGAACGGGAAGACGGCGATGTACGCTATCCACCGGATGACGAAGTAGACGGCCTTGAACGGGAATGCAAGGATGGTTTTCATGGTCACTCCTCGAGGGTAAGCTCGCATGCGGTTCTGAGGGCAAAGTCGCTCGCTTCGACGGTGACGTAGAACTGGCCCTCTTTGAGTTCGATGGCGATGATTTCTTCGCTCTCGCCGGAGACACCACTGAGGCGCTGCCATGAGCATGAATTGAGGACGCCAGTGCCAGCCTTGCCCTTGTAGGTCCCTGGGGCGATGTCGCGGTTGACGATGTACATGCCGGGTTCCAACTTCGTCGTCGGTGAGGCCGGTATCGGCCACTTCTCAAGTGGGACGATTTCACAGCCGACTTCAAAATACTTGTCGGTGGGCATTACCTCGACGTAGAACTGGCCTTCGTTGAGTTCGATGGCGATCACATCTTCGCTCTCGCCGGAGACTCCGCTGAGGCGTTGCCACGAGCATGAATTGAGGATGCCGATGCCAGCTCGACCTGCGTAGATCCCGGGCTCGATCTCGTCGCCTACCTTATAGGTGCCGGCCTCAAAAGCGGTCGCAGGCTCAGGTGTGGCTGTCGGCGGGACCAGTGTCACCGTTGGGGGAATCGAGGTCGATGTTGGACCGGGCGTATCTGTTGGGATCGGCGTGTCTGCCGGGACCGACGTCTCCGTGGGTGGAACAGGCGTCACCGTTGGCGGGACGGAGGTGGCGGTCGGTTCTGGGGCAGGTGTCGGATCGATGGTTAGTCCGACCGCAGGGGGCGTTGGCCGCTCCGGTTCAGATGCGGGATCGTCACCGCAGGCCGTGAGTGCGGCGAGGGTGAGAAGAAGCATTACGAGACGGGTGGCGGTTTTCATGGGTTGTCCTACTTCATGGAATCGGTGTGGGCGTGGCTGTCGCATTCTCGGCTTGTTCCAACTCGGGATGCCTGCACGGTCGCGGCAGGGTCTTCGGGTCAAGTTTCATAAATCGGACGGCATTGTAATATGCGACTTTCCAGATGAAATGTCGGCAATTTGGTCGGCGTTTCGGCGGTTTGGGTGTTTCTCAGCTATTAAAAAGTGCGTTTGGTGCCGAAGGTGAGATTCGAACTCACACGGGACATAACTCCCAACGGTTTTTGAGACCGCCGCGTCTACCATTCCGCCACTTCGGCAGGCACCGACACGCTTCAATTATCCCAACGACACGCGCCCCGGTCAACGTTGGGTTGGATTCACAGGGTGTTTCAATAGGCCGCCGAAGCCGTTCGTGGTGAGCTTGTCGAACCATGATCGGCGATGCCGCCCAGGGTGATCGGGGTTGTTATCTCTTTGCCCTTAGGAGCCTTGCGCGTCTATTCGACGGTCTTCGAGGACGAGTGCAATTGCCTCCACTAGATCGCGTCGAGCATCTTCCTCCGTTCGTCCCTGGCCGTTGGCTCCAGGTACTTCGGGACAGTAGGCGATGTACCAATCGTCGTCTTTCTCGATGACGGCAGTAAACTCGTTCAGCATCTTCGTATGCCCCACTTCATTTTATCCATTCAGTCGCAGCCCTTACGGAAAAATCCCTTCACGCTACCCTTGCCACGTTGAACGACTCATCGACGAACCACAGCCCTTGGTACTTTTGCAGCACCTCCGAGGTCACGTCGATGTAGTCTCCTCGGCTCATGGCGGGCCTGAGCCGCTCGTCTTCTATCTGGGCGACGTAGGTCGCGGCATTCCACGCTGCCAGCACCGTTGAGGTGCTGATGGTCGTCTCCAGCTCGGAGGGCGGCAGTCGCAGGTCGTAGCGGAATTGGGCCCGGGAGTCGGAGTAGTCCTGGAACCGGAGCTCGGGATGACTGTCGCCGAGCTGGGCACTCAACTCTCTCAGGAGCTCCTGTCGAGGCGTGAGGAATGGATCCTCGTCGGGCCAGATGCCACGGATTATCTCCATCCCCGGGTCCATTCCGGTTGACTGGATGACGACCATGCAACCCCCCGGCGAGAGCGAGCGAGCCAGCGGAGCGAGTACGTTCCTGACCTTGACCGTAGCCGTCGATCTCGCCCTAAAGGGTTGGGCCGCGACTACAAGGTCGTATTCGTGGTGGGAGTCCCCTTTCTGGGGGATGACCGGCGCCAGCGGCCATTCCTGGTCCTGGCGGTATATCACCAGCACCGAGGGAGTCACGTAGAGGGGATTGCCCGTGCGCTCGCTCGGCGTCGTCTTCCACCAGTCCTGCACAATCCTCTCCAGGTCGCTGATCTGCTCGTCGAACTCGTAGGCCGTGCTGCCCTCCAGCGGCACTTCGAGCCAGTT
This sequence comes from Chloroflexota bacterium, assembly GCA_028875495.1. GTDB lineage: Bacteria > Chloroflexota > Dehalococcoidia > Lucifugimonadales > VXLM01 > VXLM01. The sequence goes on along the minus strand of JAPPDQ010000371.1, from coordinate 1,137 downwards.
GAGCCGCGCCTGCTTCGCGCTCGACCGGGGATGGAGCCACGGCGCTTCCGAGTAGAGCATGTTGGTCACCACCAGGACGGTGAGCGGGTGCTCATAGAACCTGTCGGCCATCTTCTCCAGGCTGAGCCGGATGTCCTCCTGGCTGATCTCCTTCCCAACGATGAGAAAGGGCACGGTGGGATACCGGCGGTGCAGGTCTCGCATGAGACGGGTGAGGACGGTCGCATCGCCCATGCCGGCGTCGAATACGCGCAGAGCCGGAGGCCCCGGACGGAGCCCTCTGATGTCCATGGCAACGCGCTTGGCAATCACCTGCTTCTCACTGCAGGTGCTCACGAAGAGAAGGTACTTCTCCCGGTTGTCGTAGAACCGGAATTGTCGCTCGGAGCTGTCGAGCATTGGCGATCCTGCTGCGTTGTGGGGCTAACCGGTGAGTCTTGAGGAACCCTTATGGATAGGATGCACCAAACAGCCCGTCTGTGTCGACCTACTTTGAGGTTGACACGCCACTGGCCGGAATAGACCTACCAATGGGCCGTGTCTCACGCCACATACGGAATCGTCTGCGGGCCTTCGGGGAGCACGCAGACCCGCGCTCCGTTTCCACTCTCTCGCAGCGCGTCGGCCACCGTGTCCTCGATGCTGTCGATAGGCGTCAGGTGCGCCTCCCTGACCTGCTCCGGCGAGAGGTATCCCGACTTCAGATACACGCTCGCCCGCTTCTGTATCTGTGCCTGGAGCTGCACCTGCCACTGGTCGTGGACGTTGTGTCCGTCGGTTAGGATCATGTCGAGCAGGTCTTCGGGCGAGTCGCGCATCGTCAGCAGCTTCTTGTACTGGCCGTGGTCGGGGATTCCGTCGCTGCACTCCGCTGCGCAGACGATGGTCCCACCTTCCTTGACGACCGTCGCCGCCGCCGACATGCCCTTGACCGCCTGGTACAGGTTTAGGTCGAGCGGATACCCGCTGTTGGTCGTCACGACCACGTCGAACGGGCTCTCGACCTGCTGCATCGCCGTGCTCTTGGCCGAGCGGCACGCGGCCTCGTGGGCCAGGAAGAGGTCGCCCGCGTAGACGCTGGTGATCTTCCGGTTGCGGTTGATCGTCACGTCCACGCTGAAATCCACCCCCGTCATC
>JAPPDQ010000206.1 GCA_028875495.1 Chloroflexota bacterium | reverse complement strand
GCTTTCCCTTCGGTGGGTGGAGATCATAGAGTTCCCAGGCGGCCGCGATGCGAATACCAGCTTCACTCTCCGCACACGGGACTTGATTGCGAAGTACATATGTGCTATATTAGCCGATGTAGACGATTTGATCCGCGCTACCAAGGACGAACCAGAGAACGTCGACACAACCGCGCGGAGACCCTTACGGCTAACAGAAATACTCATTGCAAAAAAAGAAATGTCCGAATATGTCAGGAAATGTCAGGTTAAAACAGCCCCCTCCTCACTCCCTAACAATACTTTCCACTTTCTGCTCCCCCAATTGTCAGGTAAATATTGAGGAGGTGCGTCCCGTCTCAAGGGAGACGAGGAATCACCTCGTTCTTGAGGAGAGTGATCGAGCGTTCCCACTGCTCTCGCGGCTCCCACTCGTGCCCCATCGTCAGGAGGATGCCGAAGCCGCCGACGCCGTGATAGAGCTCCTCTAGCCGTTCCACCACGTGGTCGGGACTGCCGACGATGAAGATGTTGTCGAGGACGTAGTCGAGGGTGACGTCGGAGTCGGGCATGTCGGGGTCGTCCTTGAGCAGGTCGATCCGCTTGGTGTAGGGCAGCATCCGCATGAAATACTGCGCGAAGTCGCGGGCCAGGGTGCCCTCCATGACCTCCTTCCGGGCCTGCTCGGTGGTCTCAGCGACGTACACCTCGCGGGCGATGCGCCACGTCGACCGATCGGGGACGCGACCCGTCTTCTCCGCGCCCCTCTCGACGGCTTCCCAGTGGGTGCCGATCACGGACGGAGGAACGATGTTGATGCTCATGGGAATGAAGCCGCGCTCACCCGCAACGACAAGAGTACCCGAGTTGGGAGATACTCCCGCGACGCCGATGGGCGGGTGCGGAAGCTGGTACGGGCGGACGTGAAGGTCGAGGCCGATCTCGCCGATAGTCTCCGGCACATTGAAGTCCCAGTACTTGCTCTTGTACCGGCCGGGCTTGGGGTCACGCCAGAGCTGCAGGACAAGTTGCAGGGATTCGCGCGACATGGCGAGATGCTCTCCCTTGCTCGGATCGAAGCCGAATACCTCGAAGTCTCCGACGAAGCCGCCGGAGCCGACTCCCCAGTGGAACCGTCCCTTGGCCATGTGGTCGAGCTGGGCGATGCGGTGGGCCAGCATGAAGGGATTATGGTTTGGAAGGCACGAGACGCCGGTGCCGAAAATGATGTTGTCGGTCAGACCGAGAGCCTGCGCGATGAAGAGGTCGGGCGCGGGAATATTCTCCCACTGGGCCGTGAAGTGCTCGCCGATCCATGCCTCTCGGTAGCCAAGCCTATCGAGAGTGATCATCTGCTGCAGATCGTCTTCAAGCGTCTGGGTAAGGTTAGAGCCGGGCGGATGCAGCGGCATCGTGAAGTAGCCCAGTTCCATATTTGTTCCTCCAATGGTTATCTTGGTGCGGATGGTACCACTTCAGGTCGACTGTGGCACGGCCCGGTCGAAGCGACGAATGACGATGCCGCCGATGATGAACACCAGCCCGATTATCGACGACAGCAGGATCGTCTCCCCGACGATGACGGCGATCAGCGCGAGCGAGACGAACGGCGAGAGGAAGACGAGGTTGCTGACCTGCGCGGTCGTCCGGGAGAGCGACAACGCCCGCATCCAGAGCACGAAGGTTATGCCCATCTCGAAGACGCCCGCATACGCCGACCCGCCGATGCCGCGAAGGTCAAGGGGAGGCGGGCCTGCCAGTATGAAGGCGGCGATGGTGACGAATACCAGCCCGAAGGAAAAGCTCAGGAGCAGCTTGACGACCTCGTCACGCCTGTCCCGGACGTTGGTAAGCCAGAACGTCGCCCAGATGAACGCGCTCCCGACCGCCAGCCCCGTGCCGAGCGGGTCGTCGAAGCGAAAGCCCAGCAGGTCCCCTCGCGTCGAGATCACGAGGACGCCGAAGAAACTCACCAGAATCGCCGCCAGGGATACCCGTCCAATAGGCTGCTTGAGCAGAGGCACCGAGAGGATGACCACCACTACAGGCCAGGTGTAGTTGAGGGGTTGGGCTTCCTGTGCGGGGAGACGGTCGTAGGCCTCGAACAGGACGAGGTAATACAGGAAGGGGTTGAGGAATCCGAGCGCGGCGGATCGCAAATACTCCTTAGGCGTACACGAGAAGACCTGCCCCAGCTTCTGCTGCCACGCCGCGACCACGAGGAACACCAGCGCTGACACCAGCGTCGCGTAGAGCAGCATGTGCGGCACTTCGACGTAGCGCAGCGACACCTTGAACGCCGACGCCACCGTCGACCACATGAGCACTGCGGTCCCCGCGTATAGGTATGCTTTGGTCTGTCTGTCCACAACTTTGGGCCGCTCTGGTGGTGCCCAACATTGTAGTCGTTCGTAGGAAGGATTTTCTGCTAAACTCACACCGATTTCTCGCTGAAGGAGACCCGCGACATGGCCCGGCTTACCATCCTCGGTGCCGGAACGCCGACCCCTACACCCGCCCGGTACGGAACCTCGTACGTGCTGGAGGTCGGCGGAGAGCAGATCATGGTCGACTGCGGGCCGGCTGCTACGCACAAACTGGTCAAGGCCGGGCTGTGGCCGACGGAGATCGACTACCTGTTCTTCACGCACCATCACTTCGACCACGACGTGGACTATCCCTGCTTCCTGCTGACTCGGTGGGACCAGAGCATCGGCAAAGAGAACGTCCTGCAGGTATTCGGGCCGACGCTGACCGAGCAGCTGACGCACCGAATCCTGGACGAGAGCGAAGGCGCGTTCTCCCACGACTGGAAGGCGCGTGTGAACCATCCGGCCAGCCAGAAAGTCTACGTGAACCGGGGTGGCACGCCTCCTCGGATGCCACCGGAGGTGACCGCCACGGACATCACGGCAGGCAGGATTTTCTCAGGCTCAAGCTGGGGGGTCACGGGGGCGGGCGCGGTTGGCGTTCAGCGGTACCTCGATTCGCTGGCCTATCGCATCGATAGCGACGAGGGCAGCGTGGTCTTCACGGGGGACACCGAGCCGTGCGACTCCGTCACGAAGCTTGCCGAGGGAGCCGACGTCCTGATAACGATGTGTTGGGACGAGGAAGAGCACATGCGCGAGCGAGGTGAGCAGCATGGGGCCATGGGCAACGTGGGTTCAGCGAAGATGGCTCAGGAGGCGGGGGTGAAGAAGCTGGTGCTCGCCCACGTTGGCCCGCACCTGGCGCAGCACCCGGTCATGGAGAAGGGCATCGGTGACGCGAAGAAACATTACGACGGCGACCTCGTGTTCTCCGAGGAGCTGATGTCGTTCGAAATCTGAGACTCTTGGCAGCTTCCGCCTATTTGGGGTAGGGACGGGCTAGACGACCCGTCATTCCTTCTCTACGGAGAAGGTGCCTGATTTGCCACTCAAAGACGGGCAGGGCGGCATTCTCTTCCAATGAGGTCTCGATCGACTTTTTGACTCCGATAAACATCCACGCCCAGTAGACGGGCATGAGCAGCTCCCAGTCCAGGTCGGACAGCTTACACACCTCTTCGTAGCCTTCGATGACCTCATCCTGATATCCACGCCAGGAGTTGGCGAAGTCGGCGACTCGGTAGTTCAAGTGGGTTGCTTCGAAGTCCAATACGCCGGTGAGATTTTCACCTTCGTACAGAAGATTCCAAGGCGTAAAGTCGCCATGCAGGACGGTAGTGACCGCTTCGTCGAGGTCGAGGCGGTTGAATGTCTCGTTCGCTCGGTCGACGTGCCACCTCATGACGTGTCCCTCTGACGGACGGCGTTGCTCATAATTCCGTATCGAGTCGATGAGTCCGGGGTCGCCGATCACTTCGTCCGATAGACCAAACCCTCGACGTTGTCCCCTTCTTGTGAGCGAAGCCGTAGTTTGGTGTAGTTCAGCCAGAAGCCGTCCCCTCGCCCGGCGTTCTTCGGGCTCATTGCTTGTGCGGCATGTCCCCGGAAGGAACTTGAACAGACCCCAGGTGCGTCCATCGACTTGAATCGACTCTTTTAGTGCTGAGGGAACCGGCCAGCCCGCATCGTCCAGACTCGCCAAGACTTCGAGCTCATAGGCAATGTGAGGGAATGCCTCGTCTGAGTAACCGCGAACCACCAGTTGGCTATGTCGGTGTTCGACAAGCCAATGTTGGTTAAGTCGACCACCCAAGTAGCTGACCGGGACAATTCCCCACCGTTGTCTGACTGCGTGGGGGATCTGCGGAGTCACTTGAGACTCGGGGCCTACTCGTACCGTACTTCAACCCTGATCTGCCGGAGTTCCAGGTCGTCCTTGCGTTCGGGGTCTTCGGACACGAGCTTGACCTCGACAGTGTTGACCCCCCGCTGGAGCACTGTCGGGGCGAGGTCGTAGGAGAGAGCCTCTCCCGGCAGCTTCTCGGTATGCGTTTCCGAGGGGGACGTGTGCCAACATTT
>JAPPDQ010000304.1:4178-4435 GCA_028875495.1 Chloroflexota bacterium | reverse complement strand
GCCGATGGTTGATGGTCTGGTCGCTGATGCGGTTGGTGGCGTTCCACTGCTGGAGGTGCAGATCGAGCATGTCGTCGGCAGCGCCGAGGGCGTAGAAGAGGCCGAAGTTGTAGAACTGCTCGTAAAGGTCGTCGAGGTCTTCGGCGAGGAGGGTAGCGCCACCGCGTTCGGCGTATTTGGAGGTGTAATGCCGGGCCGACTCTTCCATCAAGGAGAAGAGCTGTCGCTCCATGAGTGCCCCTGCGGGAGGGGCGGTG
>JAPPDQ010000304.1:2762-4168 GCA_028875495.1 Chloroflexota bacterium | reverse complement strand
TTTCGACGGGTCGTGGATGGCTAATGGGCCCCCCCTCAGGGGTAAGAGTAGTCGATTGTCTAATGTCTCGACTCTAAAGTCCGATGTCCAGAGTAGGTTGACATGCTCGCAGGCATCACCCTCACCCTAGCCCTCTCCCACGACGGGAGAGGGGATAAATCGACATCTTTCCGGTTCGGTGTGTTCAATTGACTGAGTTCTAGTAGAGACTTGCCGGCTTTGTAACCGGGCACCATCGGGCGGTCATCAGGTGTTCGATGAGGATTTCGGTTGATTCAGGGGTGCCTATGCGCTTCAGGGCCTCGGCCACGTTGCCGATCACGTAGCGGTTTGGATCGTTCAATAGGCCGGACAGGGCGTCGACAGCTTCCTCTGCCATAGGGCCCAACTTGGCGATTGCCAGTGCGGCGTTTCTTCGGACGATCTCATCCTCGTCGGAGAGGGAGTCGATCAGGGCGGGAACGGCTTCCGAGGTGTCCTGGGCCACCTGCCCGAGGGCCTCGACGGCCTGGCTTCGCGCGAAGGGGTGGCTGTCGCGGCTGGCTGCGGCGAGGGGCTGCACGGCGTCGCAAGCGCCGAGTCCTATGTCGCCAAGCGTTTCGGCTGCAAGCGCTTTGTCCCACTCTTCCGATGTAGCCATGGTGTCGACGAGAGCGGGGACGGCGGGAGTGCCCATAGCTGTTAGAGCGTAGCTGGCGTTTGCCGCTTGCTCCATCTGACCGGGGATGCGGCGGAGGCGATCTTTATCGTTGTACCAGTTGTCGGCGCTCCCGGATCGCATGGTGTCGATGAGGGGGCCGACGGCAGGCTCGCCGATGGCGCTCAGGGTGTATGCGGCATCGAAGGCGTCGGATTCGGAGTCGCCGCATAGGGCGGCGATGAGGTCGTTTACGCTTCCGCCGTTGCCGTTGTCGAAGCCGTTTGAATCGGCGCGGAACCAGTCCCACGCATGTGACAGGAGTCCGCTGTATTCGCCGTCTTCGTCTCCCCAGTCGGCGGAGTCGTTGTCCCAGCTTGGCGCGGTAGGTTCGCCCATGCGGTTGAAGAGGAACTTGACCATGTAGCGCTTGCGGTCGGTATGGTTGGGCATTCCCCGATGGACGATGTCGTAATTCGCGATGACGACACGGCCCGCGTCGCCCGCAGCGCCGATCTCGCGGTCGTAGGAGTCCTCGGGGATGACGTTGGTGTACTGTGTTCCGGGCACGACGCCGGTGGGTCCCATTTCGAGGGGAGTGTCCTGCGGATAGTAGAAGGTCACGAGCCAGCGGGTGTGATGGCGTCGTCGTGTGAAGGAGTCCTTGTGCAGGGTCTGGCCCTTGCTATGGGGCTGGTTGTAGTGGACGAATCGGTGGGGTTCAAGGAAGTAGTCATCGCCCATGATGCCGGCGAGAGCGCCTCGTGTC
>JAPPDQ010000304.1:0-2752 GCA_028875495.1 Chloroflexota bacterium | reverse complement strand
GTCGTAGAGTAGCTGGAGCTCGGGGATTCGGGGGAGGAGGTTGTTGCCGGGGTTGCCCTCGGTCTCGTAGATGTCGTCGAGCTTGGCGAACATCTCGTCGTGGTATTCCCTGGGCAGATCAGGCCGCACAGTGATGTAGCCGTCGCGGATGAATGTCCGCATCTGGTCATCGGTGAGCCTGACCGCGTCCATGGAATGCCTCCAAGCGTCGGGTAGGCTATGTCAACGTCGGTTAAGTGTCAAGCGGGAGGGGGGTCTATTCCACCGTTACGGTCTTGGCGAGGTTTCGTGGTTGGTCAACGTCGCAGCCACGTCGGACGCCGATGTGGTAGGCGAGGAGCTGCATGGGGACTGCCATGAGGATCGGGGCGATTTCGGGCGCTGTTCGGGGGATGTAGATTACGTGGTCGACCATGTCGGCTATGGCTTTGTCGCCCTCGGTGGCGACGGCGATGATCGTGCCGCCCCTAGCGCTTGCCTCGCTGACGTTGCTGAGGGTCTTTTCGTAGAGCGGCCCCTGGGGGATGAGGGCCACGACGGGCATGTTCTGGTCGATCAGCGATATGGGGCCGTGCTTCATCTCGCCTGCGGGGTAGCCCTCGGCGTGGATGTAGCTGATCTCCTTGAGTTTCAGGGCACCCTCCATCGCGAGGGGGAACGCCATTCCGCGTCCGATGAAGAGAAAGTCGGAGAGGGTGAAGAACTCGTTCGCGAGGGACTCGTACTGCGGCTCATTCGCGACGAGGTCGCCGAGCATCGCAGGCAGATGGGCGAGTTCCTTCACGAGAGCAGAGGCACGCTCTTGGGACAGCGTTCCGCGTGAGAGTCCGAATCGCATGGCAAGCATGAGCAGGCAGGTGAGGGAGCAGACGAACGTCTTCGTTGAGGCAACGCCTATCTCAGGACCCGCGCGGAGTAGGATCGTTTCGTCGGCGACACGGGAGGCCTGGGAACCGGGATTGTTGGCAAGGGTGACTTGCTTCGCTCCATGCCGTGCAGCAAGGTCCATGGCGGCGAGGGTGTCGGCCGTTTCGCCGGACTGGCTGATCGAGACCACCAGTGTCCGCTCGTCGATGACTGGGTCGCGGTAGCGGAATTCCGAGGAATTGTCCACCTCGCTGGGGATGCGGGCTATCTTCTCCATCCACAGCCGGCCGACCATTGCGGAGTGGAGGCTGGTGCCCATGCCGATGAAGACGACCCGGTCGATCTCGGAGATCTCTCCGTCAGTTAGCGCTAGCTCTTCGGGGTTGATCGTCTCCCGATTGAATGAGACGCGCCCGCGGATCGTATCGAGGGCGGCCTCCGGCTGCTCATGGATTTCCTTGTGCATGAAATGCTTGTAGTCGCCCTTGGCTACGGACACCGCATCGTAGGGCACGGCCACGGGCTGCTTTTCAATCACGGTGCCGTCGAGGGTCTGATAGACAGCTCTCTCACGTGTAATGGAGACGAGTTCCCCGCTGGCAAGGTAGGCGACTTGGTGGGTGTGGTCGAGCAGGGCAGGAAGGTCGCTGGCCAGCAACCTCTCGTCGTCGCCATATCCGACGACGATGCCCCCGGCGTTGCCCAGTCGGAACGCGACGAGCTTGGACGGTTCGCTGGTCGACGCGATCACTACGGCATTCGTGCCGTGCAATCGATTGGCAGTCAAGGCGGCAGCCTCTTCAAGTGAATATTCTTCCCGCAGGTACTGCGATATGAGGAAAGAGATGCACTCGCTGTCGGTCTGGGAGGTGAAGACGAAACCCGCGGCTTCGAGTTCATCGCGGAGTTCCAGGAAGTTCTCAACGATGCCGTTGTGGACTACCGCAACCTGTCCGTCGGGGTCGGTGAAGGGGTGCGCGTTTTCGTCGGAGGGCTTGCCGTGGGTAGCCCACCGGGTGTGGCCGAGGCCGACTACTCCGCCGGGGGGCGCTTGTTCGACGGACTTCCGCAGTTTTGAGAGCTTTCCCTCGGACTTTCGGACGGAGATTGCCTTTCCATCGGACACGAGGGCAATGCCGGCGCTGTCATAGCCGCGATATTCGAGCCTAGCAAGGCCGTCCAATAGGATAGGCGTTGCAGGCTTTGCGCCGGTGTAGCCGAAGATTCCGCACATACTATTGTCTCAGTTGCCTATAGTCAGAAGTGTTAGTTTCGCGGGATGTCGGAAGCGACGGGCATCGTGTCTACAGGGCCGGCCTGCAGTTCGTCAGCTTCAGCGTCGGTCCCGTACGCTCCACGGTATTCGGGTGGGAGCAACATTGCGACTCGCTCCATTATCATGTCAGTCATCGACTGAAGGACGGCGGCACTTGGCCGGCCTTCGATGTCCGGCAGGGTGAATGCTCGTCCGATATTGATACGGAGCCGCCCCGTTGGTCGAAAGACGTGGAGCGGGCTATTCTTGCCGTTTGTGCCGGTTATGCCGACAGGCACTATGGCCGCCTGCGACTTCATGGCTAGACGCACGACGCCCGGCTGGGCCTTCTTCATGGCGCCCGTACGACTCCGGGTACCCTCCGGGAAAATCATGACGCACTGGTCGGTCGCCAGTTTTTCGAGGGCCCATCGGTAGGCCTTCGGATCGGTGGCAGAGCGGTTCACAGGGTGGGCGCCGTAGGTCGTGAAGAACCACCTGCCCGGCCCTTTGAACAGCTCCTTCTTGGCGAGGAACCATATACGGCGCGGGAAGCTGGCAGACACCAGAGGAGGAACAACACACCAAAATGTGCAATCAGATCACGATTTCGGGGACAATGATTGGGGT
>JAPPDQ010000305.1 GCA_028875495.1 Chloroflexota bacterium | reverse complement strand
CACAGACGGCTGTGCCGATCGAAGAACATGCGCGCGAGCGGAGGCTTGCGGTCCGGGATCCCGAAGGGATGGCGGGCGAGGTCGGTCCGTTCCAGATCACGGTCAATCTGGACTTGTGCCCGCTCTCGTTCAGCGGGGCTCAGTGCCGGTCCCGGCAGCGAGGGGCCCTCGATCAGGGAGACTGTGTCGTCGGGACTGTGGTAGTTGATCGAGTAGTCCGAGGTGACCGCTTCAGCCCATACGCCCCCGTTGGCGTGAGCATGAATCCACCTCGGGCCGAACGGCTGATTGATGTACGCAACGCCTCTGAACGGCCCCCGTTCAAACGGCACCGTCTCCTGGCTCACGGACTGGCGCTCCCGATCCGCCATGGCCAGGCTGTCCACGGTTCCATCGGCGAGCACCCGGTATCGTGTGTCCAGGCTCACGCCGTCGTCGTCATACATGTGCCCGACGGCCACCAGCCGGCCCAACTCGTCGAAGGTGAAAGGGGCCCTGACGCCGATCACGCCCATTTGCGGACTTCTGAGTCCCGTTTGGTACTCCGCGCCCGTTTCACCCAGCCTGAACACACTGAAGCGTTCGCTCTCCCGCACCCACAGGTCACCGTCCGGCCCGAACTCCATGCAACAGATGTCCGTCAGTTCACCGGGGCCCTCGCCGTAGCCTCCGAAGTGGAATGCGAACACTCCGTCCGGCTCGAACACGCGGATCTCGTTCGATTGCCGGTCGGCGACAATCATCCGTCCGCGCTCGTCGGCCGCGACAGCCTCGATTCTTGAGAACAGATAGGGGTCGTCGCCGTCCATTGCACCGATTTCGAGGTCGATGGTGCCCTCGTAGGTGGGGACTTCCGGCGTAGCGCCTGGGTTTTCGCCTCCGTCTCCCCCGTCGCAACCAGCCGTCACCAGGAGAGCTGTAGCAATCGCGGTCCGAGCCCGAAAACACCCCATTTGGTGACCCTGTGTTTGCGACTTGGGAGTTGTCCGTCAGCCGTCATCCCGCGCCATGGCCCAGCGAGATTGTGAAACGAATCACAATCTCCCGCGCGGAGCGCGCGGACGATCACCTGTTCCTCGGCAACGTATCCCGCGGGGTTCCGCGCAGCAATTCCAGCAGGAACTCGACCGCCTCGGGGGACCCGGTTCTGCCCAGCCAGTATACGGCGCGTTCACGCACTTCCGGATCCGTCTCCATCCGGGCGAGTTCGACCATCCTCACCACTGCGTCCGACTTGATGGCTTCGTCGCTGGCCCGTTCAACCCTCCGGTAAAGGGCGTAGAAGATCCTTTCTCTCAACCTGGCTTCACTGCGCTGTCCGTGCCGTCCGTAGGCCTCGGTGAAGACGGACAATGGCAGCGACGGGCTTCTCGACCAGGCGTCAAGGGCCTCCGAGCGAATGTCGACCGATTCGCTCACATCGAAGGTCAGATTAAAGAGCCAGTTCTCGGCCTGCTCGTTACCCTCCTCCGCGATTCGCCGCAGTCTTCCTATGAGGGCTGACTTCAACTCCTCGGTATCGAGTACAGGATAGAGGCCGATCAGGACACCGGCGTCGATATCGGTGCGTCTGCCCAGCGCCACTATGGCGTCCTCACGGAGATCCTCCGGCCTGGACGCGTCGGCGGCATAGGTTTCGAGAGCCGTGAGGGCGCCCGCATTCTCGCTCCGCTGGAGCCCCTGGATTGCCGCGTCCTGAATCTCCGCGTCGTCCGATTGCATGAGTACGACCGTGAGGGCGTCCACCGCTGCCTGGGTATCGAACCGGCGCAGGCCTTGCACGGCCATCCGTCTTGTCTCGGGGTCCGGATGGCCGGTGGTCAGAGCGATCAGTTCCTGCTGTGCTTCCTCTGTCTCTTCACGCGCGAGTCGCTCGACCGCGTATGCTCGTAGATTGACGGAGCACTCGTCGTCTCGGTCGATCACGCTGCGCAGGATCTCGACGCGGTCCGTTTCCAGGCGCATCAGTGCGGTGAGCGCCTCCTGCTGAACCGACGCTTCGTCACAGTGTTCGGGCAGCTGGCGACGGTGCGTGAGTCTGAGCCCGTCCAAAAAGAACTCCCACATGTCGCCAAGTGACGTGAATGTGGCGTTGTTCGCCCGGAGAATCACATCACCGTAAGTGTCGGACAGCACCTCCCAGTTCGCTCGGTTCGCCTCCTCGACCGTGTCGGCGAGCAGCGCCATCGCCGTCGCTAGGGAATCCAGGGTCGGTGCCATCGCTTCCGCCCGCGCGCGCGCCCGTTCGGCCTCGGTCGCGAGCGATTCCAGAGTCGGCGCGACCGCCTCGGCCCGCGCGAAAGCCGACGCGATCTCGACCGGAAGAGAATCCGGAGCCGGTCCAAGGGCCAACTCCGACTGGCGCAGCACCTCTTGCGCCGCGCGGGGATCGCCCTGCTCCGCCATCTCTCCGAGGATCCGAAGACGGAGTTGACGCGCATCATTGACGCGATGGAAATACGATCCATCAGTTGGGAGGGTATCCGGAACGCTCTCCAGCATGTTGTCGAGGAGCAGGACAGCCTGTTCCCTTTCACCCAGGCGGTGACGCGCGAAGGCCTCCCAGTAGAACGAATCGTTGACGTGGTAGCCTCTGGGGAAGCTCACGCGGAGTTCCTGGAATTTGTTGGCGGCCTCCCACCACCTCGTCTGGTTGATCAGCGACCTCGCCTCCAGGAACAATCCTTCCTCTAAAACATTCTGGGCGGCGAGATGGCCGTTTCCCCGTGCGGCCACGGATCCGGCGGTCATCACCGTCGCGTCCGCGACCAGTAGAAGGGCCAAGGCCGTGCCGGCAGCCATCATCGCATTGCTTCCGTTGGTCGTCGTGCTTCGGCTCATCATCGTTCTGCCTCCATTATCGTGACCGCAACACGGGTGCGGCCCGGTATCCCATCGTCATATCTCACCTTCCGCGCTCACGGCACGCAGCCGCATCAGGGTGCTACGCCGCTCCATGCTCTCCCGCGCCAGAGCCCATTCGAAGTCGGGCGCACCTGGGCCCAGGCCCGCGATCTGGATAAGGACGAGCTCCAGGTCTTCGAGCAGGACCTGCTCAATCGGAGAGCTGAAATCGGATAGACCGAGGAACATCCGAGTGTCTACAAGCAGTTCTCGCGCCCATTGCGCCAGGTCCTGCTCGGATGCGGGGGTGCGCCGATCCGTCCGGAAGGCGGTGAGCAGGGTGGCGGCACGTCTCAGGTGCCGGGCGGTGACGTAGTCGTGCTCGGGTTCGTATCGGTCGCGGGGAACCGCCGTCAATTCCCCCGATGTGTTGACCGCCACCAGGTAGGGGGCTCCAGCTTCCCCGCCTTCGGGGACGTCGACAGGTTGGGTCGTTGCTGCCGTTCCAGTGCTCGCCGATTCCGCAACTGGCGCAATTGGATTGTCCGTGTCCGCCGGCTGCAACTCTGCCGCAGCGACGGAAGGTGTCACGGCTTCGATTTGCGCGGCCCGTGGGGCCCGAGCTGCAGTCGCCACGGGCGCCTCACCGGGCGGTGCGGTCCGCGCCCCGCGCCCTAGTGCGATGCCCAGCACCAGTGACGCCGCCGCCGCGAGCGCCGCGACCCAACTGCGCGTCCCGCGCCGGCCAACCCACGCCGGTCGCCGGCGCGGTGCAGCGCGAGGGCCATCGGAGGCCGAAGCGGCCGCTTGCCGCAGTGCCAAGGACGCCTCGATCCGGCCCCACATCTCGCCGCGCGGGGGCGGTGGCGGGGCGTGGTAGCCAGGAGCGATGATCGGGGTGCCGGCGGCAGGGTCGGCACCCGCAGGCGTGCCCGCATCGCCCAGCCCGCCGGTCGGGCCGATAGACGCCGCCGCAGAGTCCGCCACACCCTCCTCCACCCCCCTCCAAATCGCTTCCGCGGGGACTTCGGGCGGCTCGTTGTAGCTCGCTGCCGCGCGCCGGAGGAATGCCGTGAACCGATCGAGGTCGCTCATGACTTCCACTCCGCCGCGTGGACCGCGAGGGCCTTGCGCAACCGTGCCCGGGCGCGGAAGAGCTGCGACTTGGACGTCCCCGGATGGATGCCGAGGATCGTGCCGATCTCCTGGTGGGTGTAGCCCTCTACGTCGTGCAACACGAAGACGGCGCGGCTGCGCTCCGGGAGTCGGTCGATGGCGCGGTAGAGGTCCTCCTTGACGTCCGGTTCGATGGTCGAAGACGGGCTGCGGCCCCGGAGTTCGTCGTTGAGGGGAGTCTCGCGGTTGCGGAAGCGCTTGATCCGCCGCAGCTCGTTCAGCGAGACCGTCGTCGCGATCGCCGCGATCCAGGTGCCGAACGCCGCCTCGCCGCGGAACATGCCGATCTTGGTGAATGCGCGCACGAACGTTTCCTGCGTGAAGTCCTGCGCGAGGTCGTACTCCCCCGCGAACCGGTAGCAAAGCCGGAAGACCCGGTCGACATGCGAATCGTACAGCGTGCGTGCGACCGACTGATCTCCGTCC
>JAPPDQ010000214.1 GCA_028875495.1 Chloroflexota bacterium | reverse complement strand
AGTGTGGCGGACGGCGTTCTCAAGCAGGTTGTCCACCACCTGGAGAATCCGGGCGGTGTCCATTCGGACGGGTGGGATGTCTTCGTCTATGTCGGTGGTCAGCCGCATCTCCTTCGAGTGGGCCTTCGCCATGAAGCCTCTGACCGACCTGTTGAGCACGTCGCCGACTGCGGCCCTCTCGAAGTTGAGACGCAGTGCTCCGGCGTCCAGCAGAGACAGGAGTTTCACGTCCTCGACGAGATGGTTGAGTTGCAGCACCTGCTGGTGGACGCTTTCCAGGGTCTCGTCGCTCGGACTGATGACCCCGTCCTTCATCGCCTCGACATAGCCCTGGATATTCGAGAGCGGCGTTCTTAGCTCGTGGGCAACGTCGGCCATGAGGTTCAGACGCTGTTTTTCGGCGCGCTGGATGTCATCTGCCATGGAGTTGAACGTCTCTCCGAGCTCACCGATTTCGTGGGGTCCCATCTTCGGCACACGGTGGGAGTACTGCCCTCCCCCGAAGGTCCTAGCCGCTCCACGGAGCACTCCGATGGACAAGAGCGCACGGCGAGAGAGTAGTGATACAAGCGCGATACCGACAATGCCCGCCGCGATTCCGGTCCACAGGAGGGAGGCGTCGAGGGTGGCTAGCAGCCGCGACATTGGAGGCTCGGGAACGACCCCTGGAATATCCGCCGGTCCCATAGAGATCGATGCAACATCCTTCTTGTCGCGATCTTGCAGCTTGTAGGTATGCCTGCCAAACCTTCGTCCATCGCCCACTTTCTTGCGATCGTCGGGCCCCAGGGGCGGGTTTTGAAGTTTGTCGAAGGGAGGGGCCGTTCGCTGGCGGGCCGGGGACTCGGGGACGATCTTCTTGCCGCTTACCAGAGCGATTGGCTTGCCCTCGGCGTCCGTCACCTCAATGTTCCAGTTGTAGAGCCATTTTGCCTGTTCGAGTGCCGGGCCGATGCCGGACAGGTCGTCGTTGTTCTCATAGTATTGATTGACGACCTGCTGGATGCGCTCCGCCCGCGCGCGCTCGACCTCCTGCTGGAAACGTTCGATCTCCCGCTCGGCGGCGTAGTGAACGTACAGACTTACGCCTAGTAGGGATACGACCAGAACGAGGGTGAATCCCACGATCAGGCGGAAGTGAAGACTGGCCAGCCAACTTCTAAACTTTTGCATCGCCGAACCTGTACCCTACTTCGTAAACGGTGTGTATATATCTTGGTTCGTCCCCGGCTTCGAGCTTCCTCCTCAGGTGGGAGACGTGGGCGTCGACCGTTCGGTCGAAGCCGTCGAAGTCGTAGCCGAAGGCCCTGTCAATAATCTGATCGCGGGTAAATGTTCTGCCGGGATCGCTCACGAACATCACGAGAAGCCGGAACTCCGTGGGTGTGAGCGAAAGGTCCCTTTCGCCTATGGAGGCCAAGCGCTGGTCCTGGTCGACGGTGATGTCGCGGTAACGAACAACCGTCTTCCGTCCCTCGCCGTCCTGGCGCGCCACACGCCGCAGAACGGCTCTCACTCGCGCGCATAGCTCCCTCGGACTGTATGGCTTGGTGATGTAGTCGTCGGCGCCCAGATCGAGGCCGGCAAGCCGGTCTTCCTCGCTGTAACGGGCGGTCAGCATGACGATGGGAACGTCCGACTCCTCGCGGAGGACCCGGCAGACCTCCTCGCCGTTGAGCTTTGGGAGCATGAGGTCGAGGACGAGGAGATCGGGGTCATTCTCGCGGGCAAGTCGGAGGCCCTCCAAGCCGTCGTTGGCAACCAGCACGTTGTGGCCGTCGTGGGCCAGATAGGTGCGGGCTATCTCGACGACGCCGGGATCGTCTTCGACCAGCAAGACCGTCGTTCCCAAGCCTCTGTCCTCCTATCAGTCGGTTTTTCGGAAGAGTGGAGGCCGCAAGCGAGTTTGCATCAGCCTGCCGCCTCCACATTCATCAAAGGGTGTCGGAAGGGAGGTGCGTTGGCCCGTTAGACACCCACTCGGTAAGTCCGCACTTCGCTAGTTTTACGCCGATGAACCTTCGATGGCGGGAGTGGCGTGCGTGCTCTTGTTGCCTTTGTACATGTGCCAGCCGCCTCCCGATTTGCCATGGGAACCGCCCTTGCCGCGGAACTTTCCGCGTCCGAATGACCTACCGTAACCAGACTTCCCGCGACCACCGAAGCCGGGGAAGACGCCGTCGGGCTTCTCGTCGTACCACTCGTTGAGCGAGTCGGCCTCGTCCTGCGTCATCTTTTCGGCCTCGACCGCCTTTTCAAGCGCGGCCTCGAAATTGTCGTCCATCTGGTCCACTTTTTCGTCGAAACGCTCAAGGTGCGCGTCGGCCTGCTCCTGGGTTATCTTCCCGGCCTCGACCGCCTCATCGAGCTTGGCTTCGAGCTGCTCGCGCGCGTTGGGGTTATAGCTGAAACGTAGCCATTCCCCGACGCCTTCCGGCCGGTCGTCCAGCCAGTCGCTGTAGGCGTCCGCCTCTTCCTGCGTGATCTTTTCCGCCTCGACCGCCTTGTCGAGCCACGCATCGGTGCGCTCTTCCTGCATTTCCGTTCTGGCCTGCTTCAAGGCGTCTTCGACGGTATCGCTTTCGAGGCCGAGAATCTCGGCAACTCTGTCTGCGAAGCTCTTCTTCTCTCCGTCTTCGTCGGCACTTTGCGCCAGCACGGTGCCGCCCGCAACGCCCAGAACCACCACTATGGCGGCTGCCAGGCCAGCTACTAGCTTCTTCATGCGTTCCACCTCCGGTAAGTATTCATCTCACCTCTGCGTGATTCCACTATACCGCGCATGTTTGAAGACATTATGAAGGTCTTTGCAAACTCTGGAATCGGCATCGGCGGTCGCAGAGGCGGAGTACGCCATTCGGCCTCTCCCTCACCGAGGAAGAGGCCGAATGCACCCTTTATTCACTTGGAAACGCTGAGCGAGGCGGAAAGTTCTTACATGTAGTTCAGCGTCGGGACGCGGAAGGGTGGGGTCATTCCGGCCTCGTCCATTACGTAGGCTTCCTTCTTGTAGATCTGGATGCGGTAGTGCTCGTAGTCGGGAACGTACATGTGGCCGTGCTCGTCGACACGGACCGAGCGGGGACGCGCGAAGTACTTCTCCGGCTCGTAGGCGGCGGTCTCGCGCATCCGGCGGAGCTTGGCGGTGCGGGTGAGCATCCTCTCCAGGTTGGCCTTCGACATGGTGGCGTCGCCGACGAACTTCTGGACGAAGTGGCCGTCCGCCGCGAATAGCTGGACGCGGTTATTGCCCCAGTCGCACACGTAGATGTCTCCGTGCATGTCGACATCGACGCCGGAGGGACGGTAAAGCTGACCGTCCTCGTGGCCGGACGTGCCGATCGCGCGGATGAACTCGCCGTCCGCAGAGAACTGCTGTATGCGGTCGTTGCGCCAGTCGGCGACGTAGAGCGATCCCTCGCTGTCGATGGTTATGCCCCACGGAGCGTTGAACTGTCCGGGGCCGTTCCCGAACTCGCCGAACTGGGAGATGAACCGCCCGTGCTTCGTGTACTTCTGGATGCGGTGGTTCAACGAGTCGACCACGTACAAGAGGTCCTCGCTGTCGATGGCCAGCCCGGCAGGCCGGTCGAACTGTCCCTCGCCGCTGCCTTGCTCGCCCCACCTGCCGAGGTATTCGCCGTCGGTGGTGAATCCCGATATGCGATGGGACGCGCTGTCGGAAACGTACAGTTCCCGCTGTTCGACATCGAGCTGGATCGCCATGGGCCACATGAAACACGCGTTCGGCACGTCGTCTTCGTACGACTTCCAGCCGAAGCTGCCGAAATTGTCATCGTCGATATTGGTCACGAGGATGGGGCCCGACTTGCCCTTCAAATACATGCTGCCCTTGCCGATGACGTAGAGGCGGCCATCCCGCGCGGGGGCCACGTCAACGGGGAAATGCATCCGCATGAATTCGCCGATCGTCTTGAGGTAGGGGAATCCGGCTCGCAGAAGTCCGTATGGTCGCATGTGCGTCCTCCTTGCTGGCTGTCGTCGTTGTGACGGGTAGAACTTGTCCTTTAATTCAGCTGGTACTCTCGCGTTGCAACGATCAGTTGGATCATTCTCAGAACGCGGAACTCGTTGATCTCGCGCTTCGATTCGTCACTCAGGTCGAGGTCCTGGCCCTGCTCGGCGTAGTTAAGAAGCCCTAGGATGCTCTCCTTGCTGAGGGGAGCGGGACGGACCATCTGAACGCACTCGCCGACGAACTCGGCCGGCGAAAGGGGGTGACCGATCTCCTTCAGCCGGTTGATGATGAGCCGGATGCCGGGCTTGTCGGCGTCGTTCATCTCGTCGACGGCGAAATTGACCCGTTCGTTCAGCGTGCCGCCGTCGATCCAGCCCGCGCCGAAGGGCCAGCCCTCGACGGTCAAGGGGTTCATCAGCGACTGCCCCATCGAACCGGAGGCGCCGGTTACACGGGGTATACCTATCTCTATTCCTTGGTATTCGCCCGG
>JAPPDQ010000197.1 GCA_028875495.1 Chloroflexota bacterium | reverse complement strand
CAAATTGAAAGGGTTTGTCGCGAGTGTATGCCATGATCCGACAGCGAGCCTTCGTTGGGTTTTTGTATAGATCTTGCACGCTTCATTCGCTCCTGCGAGCCGGCAAGCCCCGAGATCCCAATAGGCTCAAGCCCTCACCTGATGCTATCTCAGACTCCGAGTGCGGCGTTCCCGTATTGTCGGGCCAGCAGCGGGGCCCAGACCCTCATGCGAGACAGGGCGGGAATGAGACAGGGTGACAATCATGATGATTGCCTTGAGTCTGGCGCCCTCGATCATGGCTTCAATACGCCCCAGTGCCCCCGAACCTCGTGCCCCGAGCTGCGCTTGCCAGCCAGCGGATACTATGTCCGAGTGGAGAACATGACCATTGTCGAGTTGGCTGAGGAGTTGGATCTAGACCCGAGTACACTCCATCGATTCTGTAGAAGGAACGGTATCAGGCCGTGCGTAGCGCTCGGACCTAAGGGGCACTGGAGGAAGGCGGTCACGGGAGAGCAGGCCAAGCGCATCAAGCAGCACTGCATCTTGCGAAGAATGGGGCGGTCGTAGCGGATTCGGATTCGGCGGCGCACTCGCTTGTAGAACGACGCCCGCTTATTGCCTTGGCAAGCTTGAGGCAGATGAGCCCATAAGTACTTGCGTAGGCCAGAAGGCTCCGGCCTGGGACAGCCAGAGAGGCTCAAGGGAGCTAAATACACGAATATCCAGATCTAGGCTGGCAGTCAGACGCAATCACTTTCGCCACGTTCCATCAGTCTTCTCATGCCTATGGTAGGCGGGCTACTGCCGGTAGTCTCCGTACCGCCCGACTGACCGCGGCAACGGCCGCTGAACTGGCCGGCGAGTTGGACGCCGTACTCTCCTCAACAGATTGGCGGACTGTAGAGATCAGTTTCGTCCTACACCTCGCTGACTCGGAACTGCGGACCTAGGGTCGTAGAATTCGGGACTATGAGCCACGCTTCGACAGATTGGCCATCGGAATTCGCCAGAGCGTTGCGGAACGCGACATTGGGCGCCGTTGCGAGAAGGACAGGTCAGCACGACCTCACCATGGCCGAGTTTGCCCCGATGATCAGCGAGGCGAAACGCGACATCACTCGGCGAAGGAGACTGAGCGAGTACGAGATTCGCTTCACCGCTGGCCTTTCGGACGCAGTGAATGTGTTACGCCTCCATCCAGGCATGTCGGACCTGATCGGCGAGAGGAGCTGCGCGAAAGCGGAGTACGGCCTAGCCGGACTACATTCGATGCGGACGTTTGCGGAGACGGAGCAATTTCTGCGCGGCCTGATTGAGATGGCCGTGCGCTTTAGCGCGATCTTCGGAGAAGTCGAATGCGCGCGGAGAATCGATCAGGCACTCCGACTGGGCGCTGGGCGTGGCCTTCCGGGTCACGAGCTCACATTCTTCTCCGGTCTGGTTCTCGAATGTCCATGGCATTTCGTGCCAGGCCTGTGCCTGATGTCCTACGCGTCCTTTAGGGGGCAGTTGGATGCAATGGCGCGTTTCACGTACGACTCCTGCTTGGGCAAAGCGCTTTGGCAGGATGAGTTCGGCAAGAGTCCGTCAGTGGGGGTGCTTGTTCGTTATTTCAAATGGGGACCGGCGTTCGTCCGTGGCGAACCAGCGATTCCGAGTGATCACGACTACGAGTATGGAGATCGACTTCTGGAATCGGAATCCGTCATCGAACTCCTTTCGCTCATTACGGGCCTGCCCTTCCAGATAGTGGCGCACCACAGCCGCGCCGAGCAGTGGTTCTATGACCTTCTGGGGGACGGTTTCGACCTCGGATGCCACTACTTCAGGCGCAGTCCGGTCGATTCGGACCCAGGCCGAGGGAAGGAGATTGCCACCGAAACCCTCGTTCCTTTCCAAGAATCCGTCGAACTCTGGGCCAAACTCCCAAAGGCGGACAGGACACGGGCTCGGCTGGTTGTGTCACGTTTGTCAGGGGCTCTGTCCAGGAAGGGCTCGCTCGCCCTCGAAGACCGCGTTCTCGATGTGGCCATTGCGCTCGAGATCCTCTACGCAGTGACCCGCAAGGACAAGTTAGCCAAATGGGCCGCCGTACTATTGGCAGACGACAAGAGGAATCGGGACGATATTCGCCTCAAGGTGGAGGCGCTACACGACTGCCGAACGGCAATCGTTCACGACCTGTCGGAGCCAGATCGGGGGGAAGGAACTCGCGATGTCTACTCCGGGGGGTTCGCCATTGCGCGGCAATCTCTGCTCATGCACCTGAAGCGTGGCGCCTTTCTGTCGCGCGTGGATCGGAAGCTGCTTGAGCGAGGAGTCCGGCCTCCGATCGACGTAACCAGTGCGTAACCGCTCGACCATCGGGCACCCGCGTCACAGCGCGGCCAAGACGAGTTTTCTATCCACAGGAGGACCAGAAATGGCACATCCAGAACACCTAGCACTGTTTCTGCAGGGGCCGGAGGCATGGAATAAGAAGGCAAAGAAAGCAGAAACTTACGGTTGGGACCTTAGCGGGGAGAGCCTCGGCTACCGACTAGTCGAGCAGTATGGGGAAGGCAATGTGCCAAGTTACGCCGGTATTGACCTGCGGTCCGTTGACCTGCGAGATGCGAGATTCATTCTGCCGCAAGGCATTCCGCTGTTTCGTCCGGGGCTGGATTTGACGGCGGCGTGGTTCCTAGGTGCGCGGGCGTCGGGCGCGTCATTCTTCAACGCCGATCTGACCGACGCGATCTTCACACAAGCGGACTTGCGCCAGGCAGACTTCGCCGGCGCGACGTTGGACAACGCGCTGTTTCTTGAAGCGGATCTGACGGGGGCAAACCTGACGTCGACGCGACCGTGGCGAGCCCGCATCCTCGATGGCGTGCAATCGGAACCACTGGTGTCGTTGACTAGGACCGCCGTAGACCGGGTGGGCGAGCTGGCGGCGCTGTGTCGTACGATACGCCTCGCGCACGAGTCGGAAGACGTCCGCTTCTACTACAGGGGTCAGTCCGCGGGGTGGCGATTGCGGCCTTCGGTGATGCGATCGCGCAACACTCGGCGGGAAGAGGCGCGCATGTTGCGCGAGGCGATGACACGCCGCCCGGAGGACTTTCAGTCGGCAAGCAACGCCCTGTCTCAATGGGTGCTGGCGCAGCATCATGGATTGAAGACTCG
Source organism: Chloroflexota bacterium (assembly GCA_028875495.1). Taxonomy (GTDB): domain Bacteria; phylum Chloroflexota; class Dehalococcoidia; order Lucifugimonadales; family VXLM01; genus VXLM01. The sequence goes on along the minus strand of JAPPDQ010000197.1, from coordinate 1,333 downwards.
ACTGTTGGATGTGACGCGTAACCCCTTGGTGGCGCTCTACAACGCGTGTTCGGAAGCTCCTGGAGCCTCGGACGGCGTGATCCACATGTTCGTCGTGCCACGCACGCTCGTGAAGCCATTCGACAGCGATGCGATCAGTATCGTTGCGAACTTCGCGAAGCTCCAAAGGTGGGAGCAGGATTTGCTCTTGGGAAAGCGGCGCCTGGACCTACCCGACAGATGGATGCGTGGTGTGAACCGCGGACACTACGATAGGGCCATGCGTTGCCTGCTAGGGCTGATTGGGCAGGAGAAGCCACGATTCGAGGCGCTGATTGACCCAAGGGACCTGTTCAAGGTGTTCGTGGTGGAACCGCAGCAGTCGTTCGAACGCATCCGGGCGCAGTCGGGGGCATTCCTCATTTCCGCATTTCACGAGAGGTTCGAGCGCGCCTGCGTGATTCGGTGGCACAAGCATACGCCTGCGTATCGCCACTACACATTGAGCGTGCCGGCCAGCAGAAAACGCGAACTGCTCGAGGAACTGATGCTGCTGGGGATCACGCGGGAAGCCATGTTTCCTGGGCTCGACGAGACCGCTCGTGCCATCACGGAAGACGCGATGTCGCCACCGCGGAGCGGTACAGAATCGGGTCACCGGTGGCATGAACCCTCGCGGGGTGTCGATGTCAGGTGGTAAGTTCGGTCGTTGACGGATCAAAGCCTGACGGGCTTGGACCCGGGGACCGAGCGGTGGAGGGCGGGGAACTATCGGGCGTTGGTCGCAGGTAGTCGGACCAGTCCTGCATGAGTTCGTGGCGGCGTTCGATCAGTCGCTGCGGTGGTAGGCGGCCTTCACTCGGCCGCTGTTTGTGTCCGTCAGGGCAAGTGCCCAGACCTTGCGTGGAACGGCCGTCCTCTCAGCGGCCCAGTCCCGGTAGCTGGGCTGGAGAGCTGCTGCAAGGCGCCAATGCAGAGTTCCCGCAGGAGTTTGGACAGTGTTCTGTCCCTCAACACCCGCCCGGTCGGCTCTCACCAGCATCTGAATGCGCCACCGCGCTCAAAAACTTCGACTCACGCGATCTGTTCCGACACAAGATCGCGGTGCCGTCAAGGGACAAGATCGAAAGGCGGAGACTGCTCAAATGGCGGGTGGCCGACGACATAATCGGAATGCCGCCGTGCTCCAGTATTAGGCTTTATGGGGCAACGCGGTCTGCACGACAGGCCAACGAGGACTACGACGAGTTGATGCGCCTCGACCCGGACGTGAAGTGCGCCTCTGAAGGGCTCCGGTCGGTCAGGGTCGGGCTTGATGGCTCTGATGTGGGTGTGAGGAAATGAGGAGCCCGGC
>JAPPDQ010000386.1 GCA_028875495.1 Chloroflexota bacterium | reverse complement strand
TCCTTGAGCAACGAGAGCCCTTCCTCGCCCGGCAATCCCACGTGCACGGCCGGCCGATCCGCCTTGCGGGTCGCCCGGACTGCCTTGTGGATTTGCGCGGGGTTGCGGAGCACAAAGTCGGTAGCAACGGTCGCAATCCGGTCCGCACAACGAAACGTTGTCTCCAGGTCAATGCGTTCAAACTCGCCGAAGCGATCCCCGAACTCCCGCATGCCGGCGATATCCGAACCCCCGAACCGGTAAATCGCCTGCCAGTCGTCGCCAACCGCGAACAGCTGCGAACCCGGTGAGTTGTCGAGCAACGCCTTCAGCAACCTTGCCCGGGCCGGCGAAATGTCCTGGAACTCGTCGACCAGGATGTAGCCGAATGGGCTGCTGTATCGACCGGCCTCCACGTGATCAATCGCCCGGTTGATCATGTCGTGGAAGTCGACCTCCCCCGCCTGAGTCAGCATCTCCTCGTAGCGCTCCCATACTGGCCGGAACACCGCTACGAACGCTTCCGCGCGTAGCCGATCGCTGGAAGTGCTAGCCCGTTCAGCCAGTTCTTGGAGCGACAGCTGACTCCCCTTGAAATGCTGCAGGAAGGTCGCCAGCAGACGGGTGAACGGATCAATCCGGCCTCGCTCCTCGAGTACTGCGAATACGCGCTCCGGTGGAACCGACGTCAGGACCACGCCGCGCGCTGCTAGCTTCGCTTCCAGGTTGCGGATCAGCTTTCCGTCCGCACATTCATGGCTGAAGGTCTCGATCAGGATCGTGCTGCGTTCGGCGTGGATCCGCCGCTTCCACTCCATGTCGCGGAGATACTTTTCCCGATCAATGAACGGTGCCGTCCGCCCCGCTGCATCGAGCCCGAAATGCTCGATGTAGATGCCATGCTCCGGGAGATAGAAGTCCGGCTTGTACTGACGCTTCTCAGCTGTGGCCGTCTCGTGTTCGTAGGGCGCCTCGTATTCGTACTTCACGCCGTGGAGGTAGAGGAAGTTTGCGATCTCGCATTCCTCGTAGCTCTTCACCTGGTCGCCTTTCAGCGACAGGATGCCGTTCCGACGGATGTAGTCCCAGTACTCGCCCCAGCTCTCGAAATCGTGTTCGCTCCTATACGGCGCAAACTGGTCCTGGAACCATCCCAGCAAGACTGCCGATACCTCGCCACCGGCGAGAAGATCGGCGACAATGCCCTTCAGCAAGTCAAACAGCGCCCTGTCGTTTTCCGCCGATGGTGCTAGCGCGGGGCGCCTGCCCTCGGCGCTACCAATGATCGCCATGCCGAGACTGTGAAAGGTCCGTATGGTCACGTCGCGCGCAGTTGCGCTTCCCAGGTGCTTGCGGACTCGTTCCTCCATCTCGTTCCGTGCATCCCGTGCGAAGGCGAGCAGCAAGATTTCGGACGGGTTCCGGTATCCCCTCCGAACGAGCCATCCTGCCTTGGCCACGATGACCGATGTCTTGCCACTTCCGGCGGCGGCGATCACCAGGTTGCAACATTCGTCCACAACGACGGCCCGGCGTTGCTCCTCGGTCAACGGCCGGGCCTCGATGCAATCAAACAGGGACCGTGACCGGACCAGCTCGTTAGCGACGAAGACCGCGTTGGCCTTCGACCGGGCATCATTGGGAGCTTCCAGAAATTCCAGGATGTCCCGCAGCATCTGGACTTCGTGCAGATTTGACAGCGAGTCCGGCCACCGCCCCGCCAGATCTGCGGCCGCAGCCCCCGCGTCCTGAACCATTTCGCGAACGTCTACCGCATTGACGTATCTCGGTGGGTCCGAAAATCTCGCTAGCCGATCGTGCACGGAGCGCAGGGACTCGATCTGCGAAGCGAGCGTCCGGCGCCACCAGTCTGTCCTGGCGTCTTCCATTACATCGACCAGCGTGCTTGCGTCGTCTCGGCGCAGTCCGGATGCAACCGCCACTCCTGCGTCATGGCGCAGCTCCAGACGAGCCCAGCGGCAACTGCCTGAGAGGGCAATTTGCGCAACGTTGCCTAGCGGAAGGCTTATCGATCGCCTACCGAACAACAAATGCACAGCATCACCGCTTACCGAGACCGCCTTGGCATCTCCTGGGCGCAGAACTGCGAACAGAAGGGATGCCATGCGGGACCGCTTCGCCATAGCGACGGTTTCGGAAACGGGTGGGTTTCTGCCCAATCTGCGCTCCTCGGGGCGAGTACTTCAGAGCTGGCGGTCAAGGTAATTCTGACGCAGATTCATGTTGGAGAGTTCAGCGTGCGAGTTCGTTTCTGTGAACTCACAGCCCACGGATCAGGAGGCTGAGGGTTCGAATCCTTCCGGGCTCGCCATCACAAGTGATTGTCCTACAAATAAAACTTTGATCTATTAGCGCAGCGGAAAATCCACAGAATTTGTCACTTGGGAATCCATTGGGAATTACCTGGACAGCGAACCGGGTCGCCATATGGCGACGATTTTCGGGTCGTCGGACGCCCTCATGCATTTTCGTTGGGCCGGGTAAGCGGGGTCGTTTACCGAGCCTTTCCCCTATAGACCTGAACGAGCGCGATTGACGCACTCTATCTGGTCGACCACATAGAGTGCGCAGTACCGTCTGGGCGTCATTTACAGCGAGGGCGATGGTGTGGCGAGGCACGTCGTCCTAGTGCTCGCGCTGCTCGACCTGGCCTCGCAGGGCCGGTTCATGAATACCGCAGACGCCAGGGCCAAACGCGACGAGCTGGAGGGCGCATTGACCCCGTCCGAGCTTTGCGAGGCGTCGGCCGTCCGGCGCGAGCTGGAGGCCTAGATCGTGTCGAGGTGAAGACAGCTGGTCGGGCGCGAGAGAACAGACGGGCCGTATTCGGACATGTCATCAGAGCCACTGCCGGATTCCGAGTTGGCATATGCAGTGTCCGCAAGGAGGCAGCTTGCGTCGCTGGTTTCTTCCCGCGAGATCTATGCCGACATGACCCAGCCCGCTGCTGTCCCGGAGTGCGGTGTGCGTATTCTTTTTCCAAGATCGGCGTAGCGCGCGGACCGTCCTGGGGAGCGGGTGAAGATAGGAGTTGCCGATCCCGTATGAGTAGACGAGATGGCTTCGCCATTTGTCCTTCGGAGAAGGAACCGTTCCGAGGCTGGTTCGTCCGCCGTGGTGCGGGACCATGAGGTAGTCAAGGCTGGAAGAGCTTGAACAGACGTGTTGGAGCGATGCATCTCCAGGCAACAGCACTCCGCAGTCGGGTCGCACAATCGAGAGGGCGAGCCCGCTCTCGTTCCGGCTTTTCGTCGGTCCCTGAGCCTGGAAGAGCGTCACGCCCGTCCGCGGCGAGGCAATTGCTGATGTCCCGTAGTGCCACCAATGGATATTGGCACCGTATGCCCTCAACATGGCGAGAAACCGGGAGTGTACGGCTCCAAGGTCTCCAGACCCGTCCTGAATCGGCAGTATCCAAGGACGTTCCAGCGACCGAAGGTCGCGCAACGCTGACGACCAGTGGTCCCAATCCCAGTGGGACAGCACGACCGGCGGCTTGGCCGTCATGCAGAACTGTCGCAACGACTCCGGGAAGCTGCGCCAGTTGCCGATCGCCGATCCGCCAAGATCGAAGTAAAGAACCGGTACGCCGTGCGAAAGCAATGCGGTGGCTGCGCCTTGGCCGACGTCGTAGATCGCAACCGCATCGACAGGTGCAATCCCGTTCAGGATCTCTTCGATGTCCGGTCGAGGAGACTCTTCGATGCCCCGCCATCCCGTCAGTTCGTTGAGCATCTCGCTTTCACTGGGGATCACCGGCCGCACATCGATCACGCCGCGTTCAGTCGGGTCCTGGAACAGATTGTGGAATTGCTCGGCGACATCGCCTCCGTCCGGGTTGCTAAGTTCGAGGCGGTGCCACTCCGTGACTTGGTCGTCGTCCTTCGCACCACCACCTAGCTGGTCCGACGAGATCGCGATGATGGAAATCCAGCGATCCGCCTCGCTGAAGCCAGGGTCCGACAGGTGATTGGCATGATCCGTATGGTTGTCGAGTCAGTGCGCATCGACGCAGTCGAGGAGGGCCAGCGAAGGTGCATCGTCGGCATCGTCAACCGGCTCAATCTGGTCGACACGTGCATAAACCGGTCTCGGGGGCGGCACGTCCAATGGGTCGCCGGGCGCGTATTTGAAGAACATGCTGGTTACTCCTGCATGACTGGCGAAACCGCCTTGGTTGCGGACACTGTGTCGAGCGCAACGCGTTCGTCGTCACTGTGAAGATCGCCGTCGCGTAGTGGTGAGTGGCTGCAACTTCACGCGTCTTTGCATTCGAACTGTTAAGTGTCCAGTACAGGACAGCCCCGTGGCTATTTCCGTCGGGCTTTATCCACCCTTTCCAGCTTCCTAACTAGGTCGATGACATTGCCGGGACCGGGTGTGTGCCAAAAGTCTAACGGCCCAACGCCGACGGCGTTGCCGGCAGCGTCGAAATACGCTTGCAGGTTTTCGAAAAACTCTGCCATGACCTCTTCGCCACGGGGCTTTTATGTGGGCCCCCACATAACAGACCCAGGTACATCCGGTCATCAATCAGGGCCGGGTCGTAGGGCCGCTCCCGGTCACCCATCAGGCAGCTGACAATCGCGCAGAAATCGAGCAGCGTGTGCCACTCCCGGCCGTTGCGCGACGGCCTGAACGCTTCGATCGACAGCACCAGCCCAACCCGGCCCTTGCACACCGCCTCGAGCAACGCATCGAAGCCCGGCCGATGCACACCGGCGCCGGAGAGCCCCAGATCCTCGTCGATCACCTCGACCACACCGAAGCCGAGCTCCCTCGCGTGATCCGAGAGCGCATACTGCAGACGCTGCCGCTCGACGTGGGTCTGCACCTGGACTGCCGGACATAGACATAAGCGGCGCGCTCGAGATGCGCCGTGGTGAGCGCCGCGCCCCTACTCATCAATGCCCCCGTCCGGCTCGCTTCGGCCTGCGTCCCAACATCGCCGCCATCAGGGACGCGAGGGTGGCCACCGCCTCCTGCCGCACTGCCTCCGGCAGACGAACCCGCAGCGGCGGCTCGAGCGCCAGGACCCCCTGCCGCGGCTCCCGCTTCCCGTACATCATCGCGATCTCCCGTTGCCGGCAACGCCGGCCCTGCGGACCAGCCCGCCATGAGATCACGAAGCTCTGACAACGCCGAGAGCAACAGGCGGGGATGCTCGCGCACCTCCCACTGCGCAGCTTCCAACTACGTCATCCACAAGGGAAGGTGATACCGCTGACCTTCCGAATCGACGACCGCCACGATCGGCTCCCCACGATGGGAGCTGTGGCAGACCGTCTGCACCCGGGTTCCGGCAAGCGGATGAAAACGGTAATGAACCGTGACCGTCTCGCTCAACTTGTGGGATTTATGAGCGGGTCTGCACGACTGCCCGGTACGCTCACCTTGCCGACGATCCGTTGCGCAAGGCGTCGGATCGGGTTGCCTCATCGCTTCGGCAGGCAATGCGTGGGTAGGGCAACAGACGCCCGGTGAAAGAACCGACCCTACTTCGTGACTTCGTGTGATCGCGGGCTCCGCCGCATCCTCGTGACCGGGCAACTTCGACCAAAGGGTCCGACACTGAAACTCGCCTTGCCCTGACGGGCTACAAGCCGCATTGCACATGACCCATTCGTTTGCCATATTGATGTGGACACGTTCCTCTCGAAGGGCAGCATTTGATCGTTCCGCACACCTTATGATCTCGAACTACATCTGAACCCAAAATCACCGGCCGACGAACCATGTTCCACTGCTTCAAGAACCCCTCAGCATGACTGCGTCACTCGCTGCCAACCCCAGCATCCCTCTCCCAAGCTCAATGGCCCAGCCAATCGCCGCCGTTGCTCGGGACTTTGTCCCCAGAACCCGTTCGCCCCAGCCTTGGAGCCCGGCCACCGCTGCTTCTCAGGTTTCCCCGATCGTCGGTGCAAGTGAATTCCCACAGGCTCCTCGCGCGAGAGTTCGTCTCTTGGATTCCATAGATGCTTATGCTCGCCAACTCGAGAAACGACTCGGAAACCTTCCGGACACGGTTACCGCATATGACGACCGAATCTCCGTGCTAGAAGAGCAGGCCTCCGTTGAAGGATATTTTCTGAACTCGCGATCAAGAGAAATTTTTCTGGATTTCTTCAAAAACAATCCTCTTATACAACTCGGCCATCTCTTCCTTCTCGAGAACGGCAACCTTCGTGCAGTCTGGAAAGGTGCCGACGCATCACACGTTGGGCTACAGTTCTTGGACAATGGCCTCATACAATATGTACTGTCCAAGCAGCGACATGCTGACCTTCCGGTATCAAGAGCGTACGGACGAGATACACCATCCGGCGTCATTGGACAAATCTCTGCACTTCAGTTGGACCAGGTATTATATCGGTGATCGGTGACGAAATTCCCGATGCGCATCATGTACTGCGATACGTGAAACCATCTCTACTAGACGGTACTCTAGTGGATGGCAGCGCTTTCGTATTGCGCCAGTCCGAATTGGGCCTTTCGGTAAGCTGGTTAGAAATATTCGAAGACAGTGATTGCTCTGATCCGGTTAATGCAATCCGCCGTCTTTCCAGAATGTCCCTAGCATCAAACGGAAGATTTGCGAAACTCAACGTACAGCACACCAAGCATTACGTACCGGCCGCCGCCGGTGAAGCAGGCGTTTCTCTTGATCTCACCGTTCTCGAGGCTCCCTTAGCCGCAACGCCTGACTTTGAGGCTGACCCCTCTCATGCGGAAATTCACGGTCTTCCCGATCATGCCGACGATGCCGCAATGTTGGTGGGCGATTTAATTGCAGAATGTATCTTGCCTCCGCTCATTCCTGCAAAGACGTCCTAATCACTCCCCGTCTCCTGATAAATTCCAACTTGCTCGGTGGTTTCCTATCTTTGCGCTACAGGCAATTGGCTGTCACACTGCACCCACGAGCGCCGCTGACCTCGCCCGCACATGAAACCACTTGGTCGTGGGCAAAATGATCTCGATCTCGTCTAGGTGGCCTAACAACGTACGTAGCGATGGACTTGGATGTGGAGGCAACTGCCTTACGACCTCAACCAGCTTTTCGTCGAGCCAGGAATACCACTCTCGTTCCTCATGAAAGGCTACTGCCGCTTGCAGCAGAATTCGAGGAATGCTCGCCACTTCCGCTTCCGTCAACAGCGACGAAATCCGTACTATCCCTTCGCCAACACTAGCACTAAGCGAAGTACTTCCATTTGTGGCTGCGACGATGCCCGCATGTTCCAAGATCTGCATCACTCCTTTGACATCTTTTTCCAGCGCTTTGTCACACGCTTTTTCTATCGCCAGCTTTGCTAGTTCAATCTGCCGTTCATTCAACAAATACAACTGGGAGAGAGTAACCAGGAACGACACGACATCGCCATCTTCCGCGCCGGCCATCTTTTCGATTTCCCCTTCCACATGCTCAGGCGGCGCGCCAGAGGGCGTCCGGTCCCCTTCCAAAGGACCCGGAAGCCACAATGCGGGTATAAGGCCGGTCTTCTCAAGCTCTTCCAACTGCCTATCAATCAAATCAGACCCCGGCACTTCTCGTCCGTTCTTTTCATGGCGCCTTCTCAAGACCTCCAGGCGGCCAAGCACCTCATAGCGTACGCTACTCGACATCATTCGTGCCGCAGACAGCATCGGCTCAACTCTTGCGTCGATAAGGCTTGCATATGCCCCTGCGGCCGCCATATTCCTGTGAGTCCACTCTTCCAACCCGTCTGACGAAACCGCATACCCTGATTTCAACATCGTTTCGACAATGTGTCCAGCTTGCATCCAAGCTCCGATTCGTTTCCAGTACCCCGGCTTCGTAGCACCCTCTTCCAGCAGGTTAATCCGGTTAAGAACAAAGTCTGCAAGTATCTGCAACAATCTATACACCTCCATTTCCTCAGCGAACCCAAAATTTCCATGCAGAAGCTGCTCTACAGCTCTGGATGCAAACGTCCGGAATCGTTGATCGTGCAGCCGATAAAGGGCCACATCTAACGCGCCCAGTTGGCTGAATGGATTGAAACTGGAATTCGCAGCTTCTAGCGCGGACCAAACAGAATCATCAGTCTCCTCGGTCAACCACTTCCCTGGCGACAGGTCGTCATGCATTGCTCCGAGACAACTAATGCGCAATCCCGCTTTGAGATTCCTGGAAAGGAGGCCTCGCCGATACTGAGGGAGTGTTTCACTCAAAAATGATCCTACTTCTTCATCGCTGGGAACTGGAGCAACGAATCTTTCAAAATATTCCATTGATTCCGGAACGAAGTCGCTTGGACCCATTTCTTTGCCGCCAACTATCTTTTCTTCCGTATTGGCTTGAACGGCTGCGAAGCCGTTAAAGCTCTCGTCAAAAATTCTCGACACCGTACTTGGCTCCGGCAGTTTCGAGCTGATCGCCGATTTCAAACGATTGTCGAAATCGAACGTTGGGCCCAGCCTGTCCAAGATTCTCCCAAACGTAGCCTGACGGACTTCCACACTTGGAGATAGCACGCAAAGATCGCCAATGGTCGCTTCTTGTTTTGCTCCTTTTGCGTCCAACCAGCTCAGCTGAATCTGCTGGCCCTCGCGGTCATACACGACCGAAATTTCCTTTCCTGCCAAATCCAAAATGGTCGCCACGCTCCCTTCTCTAAGTACTTCAGCAGCCGCCTCAAACAAGCTTCGATCCACTAGTTGGAGACTGGGTCCGATCGAAAACACTCGCTCCGCGCGGTAGCCACATTTCTCTGCAAACTCCGGATCATCCCTGATCATCAATGCGCGGGCCTCGTCCGGGAGTTGCTCCAAGAACAGATTTCCGTATGCAGCTTGGCTGACTTCCAAACTGGCAATGGCCTCTTTCGAATGCGCCAGCGCAACGCGAATCCTGTCTCCGTTCGCAGGCCTCAGGCGCTGCAACACGGTTTGTTCTATCCAATATGCATAGGACCCACGGCGTTCTTTTGATCGGCTCGACAGCGGAAGGAGTAGACTTCCAATACGCAAGGAAACGATTTCACTGACCAGTCGTCCGTAGGATTCGTAGTCCAGAATCCGATGGCCAGGGACGGTGGTCGCCATTAGATTTCGCCAAATCCAATCCGTGCATATCATTATTTCTTCCGGTGTAAGCTCTGCATCATTCCACAACGTTGAAATGGCTTCAGTGCACGCCGCCCTAGAGTTGGACGCAAGTGCGAGTGCTTGATTCCAGTTCGTCAGCGCCAATGAATCGTCTCTTGCTGCCGTCTGCCTGAGTACACGCAGCTCAGCCGCCTCTACGGGCTGTCCATCCTCTACCCGTGTGCCACGAAGCCAGTGGCAGATTTCTTCGGCCTCCAACGGAACAAACGCAAATCCTCCGGCCCGTAATTTGTGCCGGATATGATAGTAGTCTTCGTGCGTAATTTGTTCCAAATTCACCAAATGCCGAATGTTATCCAGAACACTCAATATAGGCTTTGCCTTCCCATCGGGCCCGGTAATCGTCGAATGGCTATTCATAAACCGATCGTCGATGCACACCGCATCGCACTCTGCGCTCCCTTCCAAGAATGATGCCGTTGCCTCCAAGCGAAATGATCGCTTTGCGCCAGTTGTGAATTGTGTAGAGGGGCGTGGCAGAAAAGAGGCTTTCCCCTCTTGAAGCAGCGCCTTTATTGTGTGCCTTGTCCCATCAATGCTGGTTACAATTTCTTCTTCAGACTCATCCTCTTCAGTTAGCGCCCGCATTTCCTGGAAAATGTTGTAATGAATGTGAACTACCCCGAGGACTGAAACAACTGGCTGAAGAGAACTCGCATCGGCCAGGTAGCGTAACGCCAGCCCGTCAAAACAAGCAGGTTTTTGTGCCAAGTTCTCAGGGACCGACGGGTCTTCTGCATCTCCACTGTTTCTCAGGACAGTGCAAATGCGCCCATAGACGTCTGACCCAATTTTGCCAGCGTCGTGCAGCCATTTTGAGAAAGACGTCAGCGATACGGTAATGCGTTGGTAACTGCCAAGATCTGCTTCCTGCTGCCCAAGAGATCCAGAAGCATGAATTGGACGTACGCAAACAGCAATACCGTCAACATTCTTTGCCCATTGCAGAACTTCTGCTGTTTCTCTTCCGATCTCATCGATTAACGAGCTGGGAGGTGCTTGCTCCGACTCCAGAACCTTGATCCGCTCTCTCCCGTGCATTCTAAGCACTAGTTTTGCCGATGCAATTCGAGATGGTTGATGAAAACGTGCCTCTGTTCGCTCTCGGAACAAATGTTCAAAAATGTCTGGAGAGAACTTGATATGATGAAAAGTGCCCAACACTTTTTCTAATATATCAAGGTATTGTAGAATCAGGACCGAAGTTACATCAATTCCGATTGTCCAGTCCTTGTCCGTCTCAGTGTCCGGTCGGGCGGCGGCGACAACCGGCAATGCCATTCGGCGCCGGCCGTCAGGCTCATCAGCGCTCTTGGTCGGCGAGTAGAGAAGCATTCGGCTTAGGGATACGTTGAAGCTATCCGCCACCACACCGATTGGTATCTCGCCTTGAACCCACTTCCGATCTACCTCAATTAGGTGGTCGCGATGCTTGGGCAACCAATCCTCAGCAATGTCAGGGAGGGACAGTGTCCGGACTGGCCCTTCCTCGTCGGTGGATAGTTCCAGTGCCCTCGACAGCCACTGCGGATTTGCATCCTCTTCACGACCGAACTGAAAGTGCTGCCAGTACACTGCTGCCAGCACTGCAGCATCATCGGGGGCCTTTTCCGCCGCCAGCCTCAACAGTTGTAGTCCCTGGTCCCTTGTTTGGCTCTGTTGCCCTGCCAGATGCGCTAACGATACCAATGATTGCGCATCGTATTCATCCCTAAGGGCCCACGCCTCAGCCAGTATCCCACCTATAGCCTCCCAATCGCCCGCCGCAATCGCGATCCTTGCTCCGAGCTGCACATTTACTGACGTTCGTCGCTTTCTCTTTGATCGTTCATTTGCATCCTGGGCCTCCGCATACCTCCCGGCTTGAACTAGTGCTATACTTTTGGCATTGAGAAGCCCTTCACTATCTTCAAGAAGATGCTCATTTTCATCCAGAAATGAGATAACACTATCGTAATCCTGCGAAGACGATCCCGACAACGACGTAACAACGTCAATGGCACGTTCAACAGTCGGCAACCGTCGGAACAATTCGAGACACAGAGGCTTTAGTGCCTCCCTGTCGTTCCTTCGCTTGAGAAACTCGATCAGGTTCCGAAGATCAGCTGTATTGCCGGTTCTCTCGTACAGTTCCTCCAATTTCCTGCGAACATCATGGCCTTCATGGGCGTCGATCATCATCTCCAGGCGCTTAGCCTGGTGCTCGTCTAGAGATTCGCGGTACTGTTCTATGGCCTTACGGGCATCTTCCGATGACCCTTCATCCTCAAGAATGGATTGCACATGTGTAGTAGCGATAAATTCCGGCGGTACGACACGCACTATGTTGTCATGATTTTTGTCAAAGTACTCTACGAACTCTTTGGATTCCATGAATTGGGCATTTACAATAAACTCTGCTAATTGTGTTCGGTCATCGTGCCCTCCCAATTCCCTTCTCGTTTCTATGTATGCTTCTAACGGTTTGGGATCGTAATCTATCCCAAACGAATGGGCGAAAGGAACAAGTACCAGTGCCTTTTCGCCATCCTCCATCTCTGCTTTCAGGTTCTCGTGTGCGGCAGTTCGTGCACCAATGTCGGGCTCCATGAGCCTAAGCCAGAGAAACCAGTCCGCTAAACACTTGACCCAGTCTTCACTTACCCTGTCCCGAAGATTGTGTTCCGCATACTGGAAGCACTTGATCGATCTGGCATGGTGGCCCGTAGCTTCGGAGCCAGAAATGGGCGTTATGCCGTGATACAGCGGAACGCCATCCAAAACACGAATCCTAAGGTCGTCCGGAAGGAGAAAGGCGGCGTTTACACTGCCCTCTACAATTGGAAGCGCAGGCGTCTCCTCCCACAAGTCTTGTAGAACCTTCAGGACTTCCGCTGCGTGGCTCCACTTTCCGCACTTTGCCGACGCGATAGCCCAGTTGACCCATCCCGCACCGGAAAAGAAACGCTCGTAGTCACAGACCCTTGCTTCATCAAACCACTCTAACGCCTTCTCTTCCCCTTTGGCCCGCATCAATATTCCGAACCACACTGACCTGGAGTCTCGGTCTCCAGCATCTCGAATGCCACGAAGCGCCCCCTCGATGTCGCCCTCCGTTTCGCAAATGAGGGCGTCAATGACCGACAAGTCGCAACCTGATTCATTCTCGGCAAGGCGATCCCTGATCTCTTTCGCAAATGGCAGTGTTTCCTTCTGGGTCGCACATAATCTTGCTGCCCATTGATAGATCTTGTGCTTTGACGATTCTTCAATTGCTGAAAGGTCGCCGCTGCTCACACGTTTGAATAGCTGCTGAATTCTTTGCCGAGCCCCTACTTGGTCCAATGCACGAAGCGATAGAATGTCACCAAGTTCGCCTTCAGCGTGCGGCGTCAGTACTTGTTGTACTATCGGAAATCGCTCTGTAACCAAATCAGCCACGGCAGCAATATGCTTTTCTCCGAAATCATCAAGCCGCTCACTGAATGATCCATGCATTTGCTGAAGCATTCCGGCGATCGGCCGTTGGCTGGACGGTATAGATGCAAGAAAACCAGCCACCAAGATTCCTGTCACAACGTCGATGGGACCATCGGCAAGACGCTGATGCTCTCCAGTGTATTTCGAGTACTCTGCTGCCAGCCGCTCTCGTTCTGCAGTTCTCTCAGGTGAGATACCCATTACGAGGTGTGCAGCGATATTCTTAAGGTCGGTTTCAACTGCCTCTTGGCTAAGCCATTCCCGAACGGCATGCACTTGTAGGAATTCGGGCGCAATGTACTTGTGACCGACAACAGCCAAGAGGTTTCGCCACCAAGTATCTGTGATGTGTCCTCCCTTTAGCCTCCTATACGTATCGCGTAATGTGTGATTCAATAGATCGACGTTGTAGGCAATGCGTGCCGCCGACCTTTCTTTGTGAAGGCGCGTGACATGCCGTATTGCTGAGCTAAACACTGGCCGCAATGCTGCAGCCAGGGGCGAAAATGTTGTGTCCGGCATTTCGTGTAGGCCTGTCGTGATGTTGACGCTGCCTTCGGATGATCATTCTAACGGCGCTGGCTCAATATCCTGCGGATGAGTAAGCCAGAAATGCGCTGGAGTATACTCACTTTGTTCGGCCTTTCGCTTCTCACTCCTGTTTGTTTTCCATCAATAGGACCACTCAATCACTGATACCGTACTGCCATGCGGCCTGCTCCAGTCCTACTTGGCCTCCAAGCAATTTTCGGCGCGACCACTCTTGATGCAGCGCGCGTTAGCTCGACCGCACCCCGGGGACATTTGAACTCCGTGGAGGCGGCGCAGCCTACAAAGCGGACCCCGCAGTGATGGCGTCACGCTCGTAGGCTCAACTCTATGGCCCGTGGGCAGCTGCGCCTTCAGCAACACAATAGTCAGGTTATTAATCGAGCACCGAGAGCGGGAGGTCCCGCTTGCCCTTCGTCATGGTGACCAGCGGTGAGATCCGTTTCCGTCGAACCGGGACACACAACCAGGAAACTGCCCCACCTTCTAACGTGTAGCGAGCACAGTAACGCGCGAACGTGCTACTGAGCGTGCCCACAAACTCGAATCTCCGGCCGGCGGGCATGCAGAATTCCCAATGAAATTCGATCGCCAGGAGTCGGTCTCCATCAATGACAAGGTCTGGACCGA
The DNA here is from genome assembly GCA_028875495.1 of Chloroflexota bacterium. GTDB lineage: Bacteria > Chloroflexota > Dehalococcoidia > Lucifugimonadales > VXLM01 > VXLM01. The sequence continues at coordinate 28,599 of JAPPDQ010000386.1, read as the reverse complement.
ACTTGCGCTAATCGCCATATTCGATGAACAATATGGCCGGATACTGCTCCGCTGGCGTTCGCCATTCCACGTAATTGCCGAATATTTGCGCTCCGTCAATCGTGAGAGTTCTCGAGCAGCATCAGTCAATAGAATGCAGTCGGTTCCACAAACCTAGAGAAACACGCTCGGTTCGGAGCCAGTCCACTCAGAGGGGAAGCGCATTCTGGCTCCGCCGCTACAACAGCTCCGGCCAATCCAAGTTCGCTAATTTCGCATGGGAGATTGCTCCGTGCTTATCAAGTGCCTGCTGCAGCCGTTCATTGAGCCACGCGAAGCCTTGTGCTGAAAGCCTGACTTGAGGCTGTTGCCGTAACGCCCTGCCGGGATCGGTGTTCCCTTCACCCCTTGTTGCGTTCCGTTGCGTGGATGCGAAGGAATCCGCTCCCAATTCCGCAGTTAGCTCCCGAAGCGAGACGCCGTTGCTCATTGTTCCATCTATGAATTCCGCGTCGTGAACACGGACATAGTACGGCCATCGCTCTTTTCTCTCGCGCCGCTCAATGTCCTGTTTGGTCACATCGTCACGTCCGTCGTCCCGGTGCCTGACCGCAATCGCACGTCCGAACACGCGAATCCCGGGCTCCTTGGTCAGGCGGGAAATAAACATGACATCACCGTCCTCGACATTTCGAGGCCGCTTGCTGTAATTCACACCCCAATGGCACCCGGAAGTTTTCACCCACTCGTATGTAGTGGAGGACAGCGAGCAACGGTCGTAGTCGCTACCAGTAAATTTCACAAAAGCCTGAGCAGCGTCGGCGAAAATTTGTGGGATCCGCCCGCTAACTGACCCTGAATCAACCAAGGCCTTTCCCATGTCGGGGAGACACGGCCTATGAGCCAGACGGCCTCCGGACGCGCGATACGTGGTCACCCGATGGTCCCAATCATCAAGCTGCTCGCGTTCGAGATCGGATCCGCCAAGCCGCCAGAGTTCATCGAAATAGGCGAGACACTTGCCAATGGCCGCCCCGTCTTCCGTCACAAGCCCGAATTCGCGGTTTCGTCGCAGACCCGAAACCGTAAGATTCGCCGAGGTGACGATCGCCCGCACACCTCCGAACAGGTAGAGCTTCGCATGAAGGTTGCGGATCCCGCGAACGGACGCGCCGCAATCGAGCAGCTTCCGCACCGCGCCAATATCGCTGGCGCCTTCCGCAAAGTCGGAAAGGTCGAATCTCGTGATGACCCGTATTCCGCCCGACCCATCAAAGGGAATGCCCGTTAGTGCGCCGACCTTGATAAAGGGGGAGACAATCCGTAACTCTCCAGCGCCCAATCGTGCGCCTTCAATGAGTTCCTGATCCCAGTTCCGCTCAACAGCACGAAGTGTCATACAAGTCCCCATTCCGTGAAGTCGGACCTCAAACGACATAGTCCCACGGACAGCTCATTTCGCCAGTTGAAAGACCCGCCGCCACTCTGATCTCACAACCTTTCAGAGCTACCGTCTACACTCTCCAGCGCCCAATTTTGCTGATCCACGGACCGGCGAAGACGCGCAAGCCTAGGCTACTAAAGTCGATCTGTAGAACACCGGCAATCCCATGCGTTTCATCGCCGACGGCGTCGATCTTCCGAATGAATTGCTGTGGGCTCATGACCAAGGGCGCGTCGTGTTCGTTTGCGGCGCGGGGGTCTCCAGAGCGAGGGCCGGCCTGCCTAACTTCGACGAGCTGACAGAAAAAGTTCTGAATGGCCTACGGGCTGATGAGTCGGAAGAGGCGTTCCGGCTCCATCGCGCAATCCGGAAGGCCGAGGCCTCAGCGGAAATCAAGGGCCTGTATTCCGTGGACCACATATTCCAGCTGTTGGAGCGGAGCTTTCCCAACGTCGATATCACGTCCCAAGTGGCTTGCGCCCTGGCTCCTCAAGGGACAGATGTCGATCTCAGTGCTCACCGCACGTTACTGAAGCTGAGCAAGGATCAATCGGGCACGATCCGGCTCATCACCACAAATTTTGATCGGTTGTTCGAGCAGTGCGACCGGAAGCTGCCAACCGTTACCCGGTCCAATCTTCCGAGCATGACCGCTGCGACGGCCGGCTGGGGAATCGTGCATCTGCACGGCTGCGTGAACGCCGACTACTCGGGGTCCACCGAGGACGGCTTCGTCTTATCGAGTGCCAGTTTCGGGGATGCGTACCTCGCGATGGGATGGGCGCGGGAGTTCGTGAAAGCAGTACTCGAGAAATACGTTGTCGTGTTCGTCGGATATTCGGCAGACGATCCTCCCGTCCGGTACTTGTTGCAAGGACTACAGCTGTCCAACAGCGCGCCGCACCAGATTTACGCGTTCCAGAGCCGCTCGGACGAGGCTGCAATCGCTGCATGGAGAGACAAGAACGTTACGCCGTTGTGCTACGAGACCACGGTCGGGTGTGGCCACCGGGCGCTCTGGGAAACACTTGAGCACTGGTCTATGCGTGCCGAGGATCCGAAGCGTTGGCGCAGCCGGGTCCTGGCCAGGGCGCGCGCCGGGCCAAGGGCACTGACACCGCATGAACGCGGCATGGTGGCGCACATCGTGAGTGATGCAGAGGGCGCCGCAGCACTTGCATCCAAACAACCCCTGTTGCCGGCAGAATGGCTATGCGTGTTTGATCGGGGCGTTCGGTACGGTAAGCCGAATCCCGCCGGCGGTGTCGCTGGCGATGGGCCGGCCATCGATCCGTTCGATTTGTATCGACTGGACGGCGACCTGCGGCCGCGAGTGGAGCGCGGAGGGCCTGACGGTTCCAACCGAATCCCGGAGCAGGCCTGGTCCGCTCTCGATCCATCCCAGGCAGATTGCCAAGCGGTCACGCCGGCCCAGGTTGCCCGGATCAGTGGATCCAGGGCTGTCGTCCAAGCCGATCTGCCCGATCGGACCGGACGTCTTGCCTTTTGGATCGTTCGGGCCTGGAGGGATCCTGCTGCCGCCTGGTGGGCAGGGCGGCAAGAGGCAATCCATGATGGGATTGTCGATCGGATTCGCCGTGAATTGGACCGGAAGCCAACACGGAACGCCAAGCCGGCCGTCAGGAAGGCATGGCGCGCCTACCTCGAGTACGTCGACCTGAAATCGGGGAGGGACCGGGCCTGGTTGCTGGAACGGCGCATCGGGCGCACCGGATGGAGCGAAGCGGTCGCTGACGACTATGCCACGTGTTTCGGGCCTTGGCTGGTTTTGGACAGCATCTCCCGCGGGCCGGTTCCTCCCGGTTCTCAGTCCAAGCTGAACAGCCGGGACCTCGTGAGCGTGACCACCGTGTACGAAAACCGGATCGATCGAATCGAGGTGCCCGACGAGTACTTGGAGACGGTTGTCCGCAAGCTGCGGGTGGAGCTGGAACGGGCGGAAGACATTGAGCAGCGATACGGATCCCTGATGTTCATCAGTGCGATCGAGGCTGACGACGAAGTGGAAGGGGACTCCAGCTTCGACCGGTCGTACAAGCTCTCGGGACGCGTCTTGGCGTTCGCTGGCTTGTTCAAGCGCCTGACGGAGCGCTCGCCGCAACTGGCGAGGGCCGAGCTGCAGACATGGCCACTGCAATCGGTCGTGTTCACGCATATCCGAATCTGGGCTCTCGGGAAGCTGACGTTCGCCCCGGCCAGCGAGTTCGCTGCAACGCTGCTAACGCTGGACCGGGCGCGATTCTGGTGGCGCCGGGGTCAGAGGGACCTGCTCTTGGGCCTAGCCAAGCGTTGGCCCGAGTTCGACCTCCACGAGCGCAGACGCCTCGAGCACCGAATCCGCGTCGGACCACCGAGGTGGAAAGGTATCGATCCGGAGGAGCACGCTCCGCGGAAGGCCGGTGCCGTACTGTCGTGGCTTCATTGGCTGCAAGGCCATGGCTGCGAGTTCACCTTCGACTTGCAGGCGGTCACAGAGAAGCTTCGCGGAACCGCGCCGCAGTGGCAGCCTAGCCACGCTGATCGGGCAGTGGAAAGCCTGGACGGGCGCAGCGGGTGGGTCCGCACGGACACTGACTACAGTTCGATTGAAACACTCCCTCCGGAACAAATCCTTGCGTACCTTCAGGAACAGGAACGGGCACCTCGCAGACCTTTTGTCGAGGCAGACCCTTTTCGGGGGCTGAGCAAGGAGCGGCCGGAACTGGCGCTGCAAGCCCTGATCCGGGGTTCCGCGGAAGTCCGGTTCGGAGCGTTCTACTGGAACACATTCCTGCAAACGGATCGACAGGCAAGCGACGACCCAGAATTCCCGGCCAAGGTGTTGGATGCTCTTCTGAGCCTGCCAGACAGCGATTTCGCTGAAATCGTGTACGCCGCGTCCGAATGGTTCAAGCAGATTACCAGTCACTCGTGGTTCAGCAGCCAGCCGAAGTGCGAGGAGCTTTGGTCGAAGTGCGTGCGAGTTCTCGGCAAGTGTGAAGAGGGCGATCCTTCGGACGCAGACCACCAAGCACGTCCAGCCCAACGCACTCGTGATTGGCAGTCGGATGCGATCGCTTCAGCGGCCGGACGTCTGACAGAACTGATCGTGAAGGTGCTTCCCGACGAGGTTTCCGATGCCCGCAGCACGGGTATCGCTCCGTGGTTCCGCAAGCTCGAGGAACTCCTGAAACTTCCCGGGGACTCCCGCCGATACACCTTGGTGATTGTATGCCAGCATCTGGACTGGTTCTTCGCCGTAGACAGGGCGTGGACAACACAACATGTGCTGGCAGTTCTCAGCCAGCAGCCTGAACCGAATCCCGATCACGAAGCGCTCTGGGCGGGTTTCTACATGTGTCCACAGGCCGGACCTGCATTGTTTGCGCAGCTCAAGCCGCACCTCTTGGCTCTGACCAAGGCGGGATCGGATCCCGACCAGCGGCACTCGGAACGTCTGGCAGGAATTATCTTGGCGAGCTGGCGGCCCCGGGAGGAAGGCACCGGCCTCACCAGCGACGAGGAAATCCGCACGGCGATCCTCGAAGCAGATGACGAATTCCGGTACTTCCTCCTCTGGACACTTCGTCGCTGGTCCTACGATCATGAAGTCTGGGGTCCCGATCACATCGTTGAATTCCTGTCCGAGGCTTGGCCGAAGCAAAAAAGGGCGAAAACCGACAGAACGTCGGCAAATCTCATCGATCTCGCGCTTTCCCTGACCACCGGATTCCGCGAAGTCGCGCAGGTGGTTTTACAGTTGATTGCGAGGGCCCACGACGCGCGCTATGCCATCATTTCCGGGCTGTCCGAACTTGAGGAAGTCCCGGCCGGCCGGCACCCGCGCGAGGTGCTGGACCTCTTGTACGCGTTTCTGCCCGATCGACGGGCGTGCTGGCCCTACTCAGCAACTGAGGCATTGCAGTTTCTCAAGGCCCACCACCCCTCCATCTGCAAAGATCCGAAGTTCATCGAGCTCGATGGACGACCATGACGGCAAACGTTGATGCGACCGTGGCGGAGGCCCAGCATCATCCCAACTCACCACCACGTGGCGATCGATCCACGCATCTACCTGCGCCGCCGCAAGCTGCTGAGGTCCAGAAATCCCGGTAGCGGAGGGAGCAGGCGCAGGCGGCGTCCAGGAAGCGGGTTCCGTGGCTCCTGGGCCTGGCTGCCGACACCGGATTGGGGCTGGTCTGTCGCAACCATGTCGCCGCCAGGATCGTACGCGACGCCGACCACGGCGGCGATTTCGCGGTCGTGCGCCTGGACCTGGCACCGTGCACACTGGTGGCCGCCATCACCCGCGCGGGCGCCATACCGTACCCGCTCCGCGAGCACTTCGGGATCCTGCTCCGGTTCCGTTACTACCTGCCAGAGGCGCTGGCCGAGATCGTGGAGCACGGGGCTGCACGCCTGGAGTTCGCCGCCGACACCGACGCAGCCGTGGCACTCGGCTGAGCCGTGCGCGGTACCTCGCGACTGGCATTCCGGCTCCTGCAGCGGGTCCGCGACTTCGCCGATCGCCGCGACCGCCATCTCCACGGCCGACGTCAGTCTCACCCTCGAACACTTGGCGATCAATGCCCGCGGCCTCGACGAGCTCGCCCGTCGCTATCTCCGGACACCGAACGCGCGCCACGGCGGCGACCTCACCGGTCCCGACACGCTGCAGGACACGGTCGAGCCTTCCTGATCCAGCAGGGCTTCATCGACCGCACAGCGCGGGGACGCTTCGCCAACGACGTGGCGTGGGCGCGCTTCCCAACCTTGTTTCGATACAGCCGGCCGGCCAGCCTGTTCTCAGCGGCCTCGAGGCCGATGCATGAGCCGAGCCCGAACGGAACCGCGGAACACGTGCGGCGACGCCAGCCCGATCGTTTCGCTCAAACGCCGCTTGGGCTCGGAACCCTGTCGGCAACAGCCATCAAGAAGTCGGCAACGGGGTGCTGTGCACAAGGCCTTTTCCACTTCCTCCGGAAGTGTCTTCTGCACACCCCACGCAGCAACCTGCGGGCGCGCTTGCGCGCTTTCTGCGTGCCTTGGCGGGCACTTTGGGCGCCTTGCGGCGCCATTCCTATCCTTGGCTTTGACGGGTGCGTGTATGCTCGCGAGTATACGTCCCAAAGCGTTGTTTTTTCTATCTCTTAACCCGAGCGTATGCTCTGGAGCATACGCTGTATGCTTGCGAGAATACGTGCCTGTATGCTCTGGATCATACGCCGAGGCGGGTTCTGGCCGGCGGTAATTCGCGCGTACTCCACTCCAGATTCACCACGCTTCCAGGCTGTTCCTTGCGCCCAGACACTGGGGAGAGGCGCTCCGCCAGCCTCGCAATGTGTCCGCTGCTGCACCGTTCTGGCCAGCATCCGGCCCGTGTCGACGCCCCGCCTCGCAGCAGTGAGGAGAGATTCGCGACGCCGATCGTTGCGGCGCACCTCGCTACAGGCACCGGCGGCGAGCCGATTGCCGTCCGGAATGCCCTCGCCGGCTCACTCCGGTGAACCCTTGCGAAGCTCGTCCTGCAGTTTCCGGGCCGACTGGATCAGCGTTTCCAGATGGTCGCCACGGCCGTTCTGGATCATCTCGTCGCGCAATGCGGTCGCCAGTATGTGCGTGTACCGGAAGACCAGCTCGACCTGCGGGGCCAGTTGCCCCGCGGAATCCGTGACGGAGAGCTCCTTCGCGCCACTCTCCGGACAGTTCAGTGCCGCAGGCACGCAAGCCCGGTCGACGAAGTCACCAGCTGCACCCACTCCGCATGAAAGCAGGAAGGGAAGAACAACCCGTACGCAAGATCATCCCACCATGGGGAATGCTGCCTCATTCCTGCACAGGCAGTCTGCAATCTCTCGCGCAACGTGTTCGAAGTAGTTCCCGTTCTCGACCTGCGTGAACTTCCTGTGGCTCTCCAAGAAATAACGCCGCGCAATGCTGACGTGCAGCAACGGAACTAGATTGATCTCGTTCGGGGCGAACTTCCCAATCCGCTACCTGAACTGCTGCCCCAGCCGTTCTGTGCTCCAGTAGCCGAACGCACGCTTGGGGTCCTCGTCGCAACTGCGCCTGGCAAACTCAAACGCAAAGGCCCCGAACGAGAGGACAAGCCTTGGCGAATGCACCGCCAGTAGCCGGCCCAACTCGCGCGTCTCTTCCTTGAGCCGAGGCGACCATTCGACTACCCGTCCACTGGGTTTCTCTCGTGCGTTGTGGACCGCATTCCGGATGTACAAATCATTCGTAACCAGCCGCGACCGAAGCGACGAGAACAAGTGCGATTGAATGCCTGCGAGAATAGGGGTCCAGATGTTGTGTCGCGCAGGATGTCTCGAATCCAGTGGATCTTCGAGGTGCGCTTCCCAACGGGCTGGGCTGGAATCTCCGATCAGCCAGATCGGAAAGTCCATCGAACCGGAATCTCTGTCCATTGCGCGTCTCCCAGGCAATTCGGGCGATTGACCCGGGGTGGTAGGGATGAGTCAACGTGAAATTTGCGCGAGTCGCAATTGCGCGCTATTGGGCTACTCCGGGCGCACCCACGCTGGCTAGGGCGAATGTCCTCGCAACCCTGACAGGAGAATATCCGTGACAATGTGGATGGTTCGCGCCCAAGTCGACAGCAGGCTCTATAAGCCGTTTCTGGAACGTAGTGTCATCGCCATTGGTTGGGCGGACGTCGGTGACTTGGGCCGGTACCACTCTCGTGGCGCAATCCTGTCGGCCGTCAGAGGCGCAAGACCGGAGCGCAAATCGCAGTACCACGTCGTCGCTGCGGGCATGCTCTATCGCTTCTCGAAGGAAATGGCCGCCGGCGACTGGGTCATCACTTACAACAAACAGCGCCGAGTCTATGCCGTAGGAAAGATCGAAGGTGACTACCGGCATGACTCCGACTTCGATGAGCATGATCCCAACGTCCGGCCAGTAACCTGGTTGCCAAAGGAGATCTCTCGGGACAGGTTCTCTGCCCGCACCCGCAATACGCTCGGTTCCATCCTGACGTTGTTTCTGCTGCCGCCCGAGGTCGAGGAGGAGATTGTTAGCGTCTCGAACGACGGCGCGGTGTCGGCAAGCGCAACCGAAATGCCCGATCAACGCGAGGAAGAAGACCTGCTTGACGACATCGAGGCCCGCAGCGCGGAACTCATCAAAGACCAAATCGTCGAACTGGATTGGCAGGAGCTTCAGGATCTGGTCGCAGGCATCCTTCGGGCCATGGGCTACAAGACCCGTGTCTCGCCAGCCGGCGCCGATCGTGGCAAGGACATCGTCGCCTCGCGTGACGGCTTCGGCTTTGAAGACCCGCGCATCGTCGTCGAGGTCAAGCACCAGCCCGGCACCTCTATGGGGGCACAGGACATCCGCAGCTTCCTGGGTGGGCGGCACGCGAGCGACAAGGGCCTCTACGTCAGCACTGGCGGCTTCTCGAGAGAGGCGAACTACGAAGCGGACCGGGCCAACATCCCAGTGATGCTGATGGACATGGATTCCCTTGTCCAAGCCTTGCTAGACAACTACCGGGACCTGGACCCGGACACCCAGCGACTAATTCCGCTCAAGCGGATCTTCTGGCCGGTCGCCTAGGTGCGGTAGTACTCAATAGGGCGACGGCTGTTTCACTGTCTGTCACGATCATGGGATGTTCGGAAACCACCTCCGATGGCTATGGAGTAAGTCGTTCGGCGATCTTGCCGAACTGTTCGAGCGCGGCCGCGAGGTCATCTTCGATTTCCGCAGCGATGACATGGGGCGGAGGCAAGGACTCCATGTCTGTCAGGCTCTCATCCTTGATCCACAAGAGGTCTAAGCTCAGCTTGTCACGCTTTAACAGATCCGCATACTCGTACGGACGCCACCGTCCGTCGGGCGTGGTTTCGCTCCATGTTGGTTCCCGTTCGTAAGTGTGGCCGGGCTTATAGCAAGCGACGAACTCGTCGAAGTCAGCGCGTCGGATTGGCTTCTGCTTCAGCGTAAAATGCTTGTTGGTGCGCAGGTCGTACACCCAAAGCCGGTCTGTCCACGGTTTGGCGCGGCCTTCCTTCTTGTCGAAGAAGATCACGTTGGCCTTGACCCCAGGTGAGTACCAGATGCCGGTCGGCAGCCGCAACAAGGTGTGGACGCGGCATTTCTCCAAGAGGCTGCGGCGCACCTTCTCGCCCGCACCGCCCTCGAACAGCACGTTGTCCGGCACGACTACAGCTGCCCGCCCATCGATCTTCAACAGCGTGTAGATGTGCTGCACGAAGTTGAGCTGCTTGTTGCTCGTCGAAGTCCAGAAATCCTCCCGGACGACGACTTGGTCCTCTTTCTCGGTCTCACCTGCCTCATTGACGAACAGCAGGCTCTGCTTCTTGCCGAAGGGCGGATTGGCGAGAACCATTGAGTATTCTCGGCTCCATGGAGCGGCGAGGCTATCGTGTCCCGTGTGCACGACGGTGTTGTCTCCGCCGACCCCATGCAGATAGACGTTCATGGCGCACATGCGCCCGACCTTGGGCGACAGTTCCATGCCCTCGACCAGTTCCGTTTTCAACGCGCGCTTTTCGTCGCCGTCGAGGTCAGCTTCGTGACGATCAAGCACATACTGATAGGCGTTGCACAAGAATCCGCCGGTGCCCGCAGCGGGATCGCAAATTCTGTCCTCCGGTGTTGGCTGCATCACCTCGCACATCGTATGGACAACTGGCCGCGGAGTGAAATACTGGCCGGCACCACGCGAGGACTCCTGTGCCGAACGGGCAAGCAACTCCTCGTAAATCGTACCCTTCACATCCACCGGCAGCGATAGCCAATTCACTTGATCCAGCAGGTTGACGATGAGCTGTTTCAGGAGCGCCGGATTGTGGATCTCGCAACGCGCACCCTTGAATATGACGCCGAGCATGCCGGGTGCCATTCCGAGTCTTTCTAGGCTCTCGCGATATCGGTTCTCCAGCACGGCACCGTCAAGGTCTAACAAGGTCTTCCAGCCGAGTTCCGGCGGCACGATCGGCTCGCGGTTCCAGGGCGCTTGCGTTATCTGATCCGCCATCTTGAGGAACAGCAGCAGCGTCAACTGCTCGACATACTCGAAGCAGGACAACCCGGCGTCCTGCAAGACCCCGGCATAGCTCCAGGCTCGCTTGCCGATCTGCGACGTGTCCATCAACGTGCCGCCTCTACGACTGTCTTCCGACGCCGATCCCGCCGACTGGCCCTCCCACCTGTTTTGATTTTTGCGGTGCGCCTAGTAGCAGCGGCATCTCGTGCCCGCGCTTCACGCTCGTTGGCGATGCGTTTGAGCAGTTCGGAGGCCGGTTCGTCATTTGGGTCTTGTGGCACCAAGCTGCCGGTAAATGCATAACGTAAGATCGCTTGGCGCAACCTTTGGACCGACTTCAGCTTAGTGCGGATATTCGCTCCAATATGATCGATAGAGGAGAGCATATCATCAACAGTATTGACTATAGCGTGTTGTTCAGCCTCAGGTGGCAACACGACCGGCGTCATCCTCAACTGGTCAAAGCTCAAATGAGGTCTTCCCGCCCCGTAGAGATATCGATTGTAGTGAAACTGCGCGCCGGAAGGAGAATTGCAATACACGTCGAGAAATGATGAAAGAGTTCGATGGGTTGGTCTCATTAACGCAACACTTTGACAAACGTAGTGATCGACCAAGGGTAAACGAATACGACATACATCACCAGTATTTGCGCCTACAATTGTTACAAGAAGATCATCAATTTGAACGAGACTTCGTTCGCAACTTGGATCCTCAGGAGGTGGGTTAACAGCTTGACGAAATGCCGGATTGTATTGTCCTGGAGATACATTCTGAGCCATAATGAACGTACCGGACCCCTCACCATAATACCTACGCCAGTCTCGCGAGCCACTAGTGATGCGTGAAGTAACCGCGTCCATGCTCGTTACCACCCACCCTTCCGGCAAAGACGGTAGATCAGCGGTATCAGGCGAAACCGGCTCCTTGTACCTGGCGCGCCAGTTCTTCGGAGGCACCTTCCTCTTCTCCGCGAACTTGCGAAGCTGCTCCTCCTCCCAACGCCGACGACGTTCCGCGAGGACACGTTTCAGCAATTCACTCGCAGGCTCGGCGTGCGGGTGTGCCACGCGCCAGTCGGCAGTCAGCGTTCCCTCCACCGCGGCCTTGAGAACCGAAGCGCGATAGATATTCAGCCTGTCCCGCGCCCGCTCCAATGCCGCGACGCCGGCATCGAGATCAGAAAACAACTCGTCGAGTGCCTCGGCAATTCGCGTTTGTTCAATCATTGGCGCAACTCTGAATTTCAGTTCTTTGAATGTCGCTGCTCTGACCCTCATTAGAGAGCCGCCTACGCCAGAAGCATTAGACGCAAGGTAGTCACGTATTATATTTTGACGGAGATAATAGGCTAAGTAGCGGGGATCTAAACCAGAAAGCGGAAAGAACGGTAGCCATTCGGTTGAAGCAATCTTCGCGTGCTCAGAGTAACTTCCAACAATCCACACGCGATTAATGCGAGGATTGATCTTGCACAGAAGAACCGTGTCTTGCTCTACCGTTCTCTTGTTGGAACCAATTTGATTTCCCAAGACGACTTCCGGCATGCCATGTTGATGACTCGGAACGCTATAGAGTTCAAACATCGTGTAGGGTGCTCGTGTCGGATCGATGCCCGTGGCAATGTCCAGCTGAATCGCGCCAAGAGTGGTTTCTGCCCATCGGCGAGGTAACTGGTAGCTACTCTTCGCACTCATGCCGCCAGCTTCTCGTTGAGCTCCGAAAGCAGTGGCTTGAGATCATCGCCGAACAACGCATGAGCTCGTCCCAGGCTGCCTTGCTGCCCGAACCAACCACTCTCGAAATCTTCCGGCTCTATGGCGAGGCTGGTGGCGATGTGCTCAGCCATACGATCAAGCCATTCTCGCTGTTCTGGCGTAAAGGCATTGTCTGGATCGCGCTCGCGCAGCCACGCCTGATAGCGCTCGCGGAGCTCCTCGCGATAGGGCACGAGCCTCATCGCCGGCATCAGCGCGTGGCGCACCAAGTTTACGAGATCAGACAGTTGCGACCCACCGCGGCCCTCAACCCTGTCTACCTCAACTGCTTCGAAGGCACGCCAGAGTTGGACGGGGGTGGCCGAAACCGGCGGTCGGCTCAACGCATCCCTCAACACGCGCAGGTCGGCGAGCGAAAGCTTGAGCGGCCGTGCACTAGCGTATAACACCTGAAGCGCGGTCAATTCGTCCTTTCGCTCTTCGATCCAGGACCGAAAGTCGCTCACCTTCGCACGCGCCTTCTCAACTGCCGAAGCGTCGAATCCCGAATAGATCACGTCATCGATCGTGTGCCGGTCAATGGTCTGCTCATTCTGTTGACGGATCTCCAGGATCCGGCGCCGAAATTCGGCCTTCATGAAGGGAACCGCCGCGGTTCGCGACAGCTGCTCGGTGACCTGAGCAACCTGTTGTTCGGTCGGCTGCCCTGTTCCGAACCGTTCCTTGGCCGCCCCGACCTGCGTATCCGCATCGCAGGCGACCAGCAGACCGCGAGCAAGGTCGGAGAATGACTTACCGCCTGCCAGATCCTTTAGTTCTGAGAGCTGGCCTGGCGTAAACTCACGCTGCAGTCGGGCAAGCCGACCAGCCAATGTGGTCAGCGCCTCGGGATCGATGCCGCCCTGTGCGACATAGTTCAGCACCTGTTCGAGCGTCTTGGACGGTTGGCGGTTCAGCGACCGGGAGTCGGTCTTGTCCCATTCACACACGCCTACGGCGTCCACGACGATGAAACGGTCCTTGACCCGTGCACTGGGGGTGACCGTGCGCAGCTTGTCCGGCGAAATCACGCGGACACCCCGGCCCTTCATCTGCTCGAAGAAGCCGGCCGACTTGACATTGCGCATGAAGAATACGCACTCGATCGGCTTTACGTCGGTGCCCGTGGAAATCATATCAACGGTTACGGCGATGCGCGGAAAGAAGCTGTTCCGGAAGTTGCCCAGAATCTCGTCCGGAGTGAGGCTGGAGGTCTTTACCCATTCGATGACTTCGGTTTCGGTTCCGTCATCTTCGGTGGCGGTTCTCGTGACTTTGGTGAAGCCGGTGCGGTAAGTGATCTTGGTGCAGAAGTCGTTTCCCTCGTCAAATTCCTCTCGCGCTGCGCGGACAATATCGTCGGCGTGCGAGTCGCCCTTCGCAAATATCAAGGTCTTGGGCACCTCCTCGCGGCCCGGGAAAGCCTCCGGCAGGACCTTGTCGCGGAACTGGCGGAGCACGGTCCTGATCTGGCTTTCTGAAACGACGTCCCGGTCGAGTTCGCTTGCGGTGTAGGTGAGGTCTTCGGTCAGCAGCCTCAGTCGCTCGGCGCGGGTCAGCTTGTTGCGCCGGTCCACGTAGACGCCTGTGTCGCCCGCCTCGATGGTCCCCCCCTTCTCGGTGATCTTCGTGCGGATGCGATAGACGTCGAAATCGACGTTGACGCCGTCAGCTACCGCATTGTCGTGGCCGTACTGCATAACGAGATTTTGGTTGAAGAAACCGATGGTCCTGCCTGCTGGGGTGGCGGTGAGGCCGACCAAGAAGGAATCGAAGTAGAGCAGCACCTGACTCCAGAGGTCGTAGATGGAGCGGTGGCATTCGTCAACGATGACGAAATCGAAGAACTCCGGCGGGAGGTCGGCGCTGTAAGCCACCTCCGGTGGCTCCCCCTGCCACTGCCTGGCCGAATCGAATGCGGTGCCCTCTTCATTACCCGCGTCAAACTCCTCGTCGCCCTTGAGCATGGAATAGAGGCGCTGGATGGTGGTGATGACCATGTTTGCGGCGGGGTTAATCGCATTGGTCGAAAGCCGCTGGACGGTGTAGAGCATCGGAAACTTGCGGGAGTCGTCGGGCGGTGTGAAGTTTGCGAACTCGTCCTCCGTCTGCCGTCCGAGATTGCTTCGATCGACCAGGAAAAGGATGCGCTTGGCACCTCCGAACTTAAGCAGGCGGTAGGCAACGTTGACGGCGGTAAAGGTCTTGCCAGAGCCGGTCGCCATCTGAATGAGGGCGCGCGGACGGGCCTCCGCGAAAGATCGCTCCAGTGCAGAGATAGCGCGGGACTGGGCCGACCAGAGACGCGATTCGTCGAGCTGCGGTAGCTCCTTCAGCATGGTGCGCAACTGTTTCGGCCGAGCCAACAGAGCGCCCAGTGTCTCCGGTCGCGGGAAGTTGAAAACCTGCCGGCTGCGCGGAGTGGGGTCCAGTCCGTTGGTGTAGAAGGTCACCGCGCCATTGGCTTCGAATAGGAACGGCAGAGGCCGACGTGGCGCAGGCAGGTCGTCTGGAAGGCCGGCGGCGTACTTGGCCGTTTGCGCTTCGACTCCGGTGAGAGTGCCTTCAGCCTTGGCTTCGACCGCTCCGACGGCCTTAACGTCGAGATAAAGCAGGTAGTCGGCCAACCCGAACCCGGATTTCATGGGAAATTCACGGGCCGCAATACCGCGTCCGGCCGAGAGGTCAAGTTCGTCGAGATCCTGAACAAGCCATCCGGCCGCTTCGAGGCTCGCGTCGATCTCTCGGCGGGCGCGTTGTTCGGGAGTGTCCGTCATATCGTCAGATTCCCGCTTCGAAAAAATGCTCGACGAGACCTGGTATCGAAAAACGCGCTCGATAGGCGATGCTTCGTTCGAGGCTTCATGCACCACAACCAATCCGGGTGCGGGGCTGCGGCGGAACTGGATCACCCATTGTTCGCCCTCGCCTCGATCGCCCCGCATCGTTCCATAAGCGCATCGAATGGTTCGTTCACGTCAAGCAGCATGCCGTTGGCCAGCATCTTGGCGTAGTCTTCGGCGAGGACCAAGTGCGCAGACTCACAGGGGACGAGTTGTAATCCACTGGAGACCGCCGCCTCGCGATCAATCCGCTCCCCGTGGGCATCGTTCCCAAAGAAAAACATTGCCTTGTGGCGGGCAACCGAGGATGCGAGAACGCGGGCATCTTGAGCGGTCGCCGCTATGCCGGCCTCGACGAAACGAGCCAGATCATGCCAGTGTATCGACACGCGCCCGCCGCGGCGGCGTACTTGGCGGCAGAAGACGTAAACGGCGGTTACCCTGCCCAGAACGCCGTGCTCCAAGCGCAGGACGAGTCGATGGTGCCCCACGATCGCGGAGGAGCGCTCGATCTTGGACGACCGCAGCCGGCCGCGCCGGCGGGACGGGCAAATCTTCGTGTTGCGGATGGCGGAAAGGCTGGTGGTGAAGCGGGCGGCGAGGGGGGAGGACGGCGGGTGGCAGCTCGTGAGCGACCACCTGGCCTAGGCAGCGGTGCCGTATCTGGAGGACGCCGTGATCCTAGGCCCGGTGGTGTGGACGGCGCGGGTGGCGCGCAGATAGCGCAGCGCCCGGATCACCTTAGCGACGCCGCACGGGTCATCGCGCAGGATACGGCGGCATGTCTCGAACCAGCGGGGATCGACGGTATGGTCGGACCCCGTGCGGAGATGCTCACAGGCGTGCCAAAAATCGACAACTTCAGCCTCGGGCGAGTGTCTCTCCAGGAAGGTCCAGTTGGCGAGGGTGCCCCCCGCCTTCGCGGGAGCGGGCCCCGGCGTCGTGGAAGGAAACCGTGCCGCAGGCAACCGCCAGCAGGTGTCGTCGCGCCCGTCCTCGCTGGCGCGCGGCGCGATTATGACGCCGTCGAGCGAGGCAAAGGCCCTTTACTGCCGGAAGCACCTCAACCTCTCCGAGAAACTCTGCAGAGGGCTCGATTGAGATTCTCTCCCGCTGCTCACTTGGCCGCGGTGAATCTCAATTCACAGGCTCAACCGGAAGGGATGGGGTGCCCACACCATCGCTTATTCTCCGACCGCCTAACGCGTCGAATCAGCGGGCGGCGCTAGGCCGGTCCGCTGAACTCGCTGGTTCGGCCCATACGTGTCTCTTGAAATCAAAGAACTACAAGCCCACCAAGCTCAGACCGGCATTGAAAACAAGGAATATTCCGCCCCAGAATACGGTTCCAAGCATCATTGCACCCAAGAACGTGGTCCCGGAGTGCTGCATCAGACGGATCAGTGTTGGCTCTTCCATGTCCGCTTGGTTGTGTTGGAAGTTCAATGATGCTCGGCCCGACACCCAGTAAATCGCCAGTCCGATTGTGCACACAAGGAATACGACAACCCCATACTTTGCGGCAGTTACTCCGACTCCGAGAGCAAAAGCGGCTACAAGCAATGCAGCGGCAATAGTTGTGCCAATGAACCTCTCCAGTGCCCATTTTGAATATCGCCAAAACGCCTGGAGTCGACTAAGTCCAAACTCCCTATACGCATCCCGGTCTGGTAGGACCAGCACTGTGACAGTTCGCTCAATGATGTCGTACAAAAAGAACCCCACAAGCGGGATCCAGGCGACCAAGAAATTCGTAGTTGGGCCTCCGGCATCGATGGCACCAGCGAAGCCAGCCAATAGAACACTGAACACTAGAGAGATTACGGCGACAGAGGTCGTAGCAGGAAGGTCGCGTCGGATAGCTCCATCAGTGCCTTTCTTGGTGTAGCTAAACGTATTCCGTAAGAAGTAGACATTCGCGATTACGAAGATATGTACCCAATGGTCGTAAATCGTAGTTGAAACATTGAAGCTGGCAAATATCCACATTACTAAAGTTTCGACTGGTCCCTTGAGCCAGCCGAGTACGATTCCAAGGAACGTGTCGTACCACTGAACGACTCTTGAAACCGCGGCAGCGAACCCAAATTTCAGCGCGTGTTGTAACAGAGCGAGTACAGATATCCCGCCAAGCACCACTCCTAACTTCGCTAGCGTTGCGTTCGGGAAAATGCAATTGCGAACGAAGAACCAAAGGGCTAAGTTGTTCTGTGATCTTGTTGCTCGTGGCATAGATTAGGTTGTAGACTCATAAGCGCGTAGCCAGATTCTGACCGTTGCGATCTTTATCATGGCGAACACGTTTGCGGCAATCTCTTCGTAGCGGGTTGCGATGCGTCGGAACTGCTTGAGCTTGTTGAAGGCGCGTTCGATACGGTTTCGCAGTCGATACAAGGGTTTGGAAAAGGCGTGCCCGGTGTTCGCGCCTTCGCGGTCGGGGATGATCGGGACGGCATCGCGTCGCTCGATCAAGTCACAGATTCATTTGGCGTCATAGGACTAGCCTGCCCCCGCGAAGGCGGGGGCGATGAGGAAACTTTCGGGCGGCAGGCTCGCAATAGAGCCGGCGGCCCAACTGTCGTGTTCCTGGCCGGGGCTGAGGTCACAGCGGATCGGCAGACTAGAATCGTCCGCCCAAATGCCCGACGATTGAGCAATCCAAGGACTCGCAACAATGAACGCTCCTTCGCAGCCTCGATGTAGCGGCCACGCTGACGCTCGTCAGCCTTGAGTGTCGTCATCGTCTTCACGGTGGCGATACGGCAAGATTAGAGCTAGCCAATTATCGAGTTATTCTATCGACTCCAAAACCAGCATCTCGTTCATACTCATCTCCGGGACCACAACACAAGGAACGCCGTCAGGTGAATGCAATACTACGTAGTCTCTCCAGCAAAAGGCGAGGCCACTTCAAAGTACCAACTCGGGAAGCTGGGTTACAATCACAACGGCGAACCCATCCATACCTTCATAGCCTTTCCCGCCGCGCGCCGTGACCAAGCCCGACGGGATATTTCCAGTATTCCCACTATTTCCTGCAATCGGGAAGTGGAGTGGTTGCCCTCGTATGTGCGCAGCCTTGACGAACACTATAGCCCCCTCGCGCCTCACCTCGAATTCGTGACCTTCCAGTGTCTCCAAGATCCGGCGGGCCTGTTCTGCGTTCGCACGACAATGAGCAGCCGACCCCTCCGGCCCAACGTCGGTGCCGCTCAAGTACTGTTGGAGAGCATCCCCGAATTCTCCCATCATGACTTTGCAGTTGCCCATAGCGAGCGCCGCATCACTTCCTTCTCTCTCCAAAGACACCGCTTCAAAGTCTTGATAAGCCTCGGTAAACATGTGCAGCGCAAATTTAGAGTTTCCGCGATTTTTCAGCACGTCCCGCTTGGGGCCATCATCATGCCGTAACGCAATGTCGAAATCTTCTACGGCTCCACGGTGCTCATCGGTCGCTGCACGCACGTTGCCGCGATTGTAGTACAACGCACGGCGCATCAAGTTGGCGATAAATTCCTGATTCTCGATTACATGTCCACCGAGATAAATCGGCCTGTCGAGATTTTCGATTGCTTTCGTATAGGCTAGTCCCGCTTCTTCGAATCGTCGGAGCGCGGCGAGTGCGTCTCCCTTGAGGCATTGAGGCTGCGCCACATTGGGCAGTGCTTTCACATAGAGCTCATACGCAGCAAGTGCATCGCCGTACCGGCCCGCCTGATAGGCTCGGTTTCCGCGATCCCGAAGCTGTTCTGGTTTAGACGGCCCCGTACGTTGTAGTGGTGTGCCTGTAGCATTCGCCGCCGCCAAGCCCGGAATGTCGCCGAACAGCGCTGTCTTCGATAGTCCCAGCCGCATCAGGTAGTTCTGCAATGGCCCCTTGGATGCCTGAGGCACAACTATGGGCAGGAGGTGCTGGTTCGGTATCCGAGGATTACAGATCACGAATACGCTTTGCTGGGCAATAATCCGGGCTCCAAGCGAACGGTCCGGCTCGTAGTAGACGGTCATCTGACCTGCATCGAATGGATCATTCAAAGACCGGCTATTTCGTGCGATTTGAGGATTTCCAATGTCCAGGGCGAAAATCTTGCCGTCCTTGTCTGGTAATTCGGTGCATGCAAACCAAAGAGCAACCAAGAGATATTCCGTAAAATCCAGAAGTCCGGTGGCTGCTCCTTGATGCTGGAGCACGGACAGCCTCTGCAAGTCGGACAAACTGGAACCATCGATGACCTGCATTGGCATGATGAGCTGTTCTTTGTGATATTCAGCTACCAGGCTCTGGAGATCGCTCTCGTCTACTGGAAAATCCTCGCCGTACGCATGCCGCAAACGGCGGACAGCTCCCGACTCTGGTTGCCACTCGGCATCGGCCTGTCCCCGGTATACGGGCCGTGTCATGGATCTTGACTGCCTCACAACCGCTTGCACGATCTCTTCAGGACTCATTTCTCAACCTTCTTCGACGACTTGCTTCGGAAGTGCCCCCGGCGTCGGGCCACAGATTACGAGAAAGTCAGCGCCCGAGGTGAGCAATCGGAGACGTTATGGGCACCGCGATTCCACCAACCGCACCTTCCCTTCTTCTATTCGGTCCTGTCCCGGAGGTAGACGGATCCTTCAAGGCTCCTGACCAGATGGGGGTGGGTCATCGAGCGCCGTGGCCTTAGCGAACCGTCTCCCCGCGACACCCGGACGCGCCTGAACTTTGCGATTCGATGGACGTCGCCCCCTTCTCGCCGGTGCGGGCGGCCGAAAGTCTTGAGCCGGTGGCACTCGACGTGCATGGGCACCGTGTTGCCGCCGTCGTCATCGGAGACGCCATCGCAGAAGCCGTCCTGAGCCCCAGTGGCGTGGAGAGGAGCCTTGCCAGCGACGTGGTGGCCGCAGCTGGCAACCCGTTTCCGCCCGACCTCTGCGACGAGACCTTGATCGCGTTGGTGGTCACGCACGGGGCGGTGCCGGGGACGCGCCCAGTGGACGTGGTGGAGTTCGCGGCGTCGGCGGGCGGGGGGATCGACGGCGAGCACGTGCGCGTATTGGCGTGGTGCGCGCGGTCGTGGCACGACCGGCTCGGCCTCATCGCAACCAAGTGTGCGATCATTCGCGTGCGGGGCGAGTCCATGGAGCCGCCGTTGCCGGACAGGTGCTCGATCCTGTTCGACCGGGACCGGCGCGAGGGCGGGATCTATTTCGTGCGCGCGGGCGACGGGTTGATCGTCAAGCGGGCGGCTAGGCGCAGACGGGATTGGGAGTTGGCCAGCGACTGTGTCGCGCAGGCGACCAAGCGGGCCATGCGGGGCCGCATTGCAGCCCTTCATTCCCCGATGAAACCCTTCCAGGTCTCAATGGACCGATATGCATCGACAATCGCATCCAGCGCCATGGAGAGAATACCCGTCTCGGCGACTACCCCCGAATGTTCATATGCGTATCTCCACTCCACGAACAGCTTCCTGTTCCGGAACAGAGCGGTCTCAATGCCGGACGCGGCTTCCGGCAAAATGGCTGGGGCAACTGCTTCCGGCATGAGGGCGGATATCCGTTTTTGCGTGTCTTCCGACAGGGCGTTGAACAGCTTAAGGAGATCATGCTCCCTCTCGGGTGGTGCGACGCGCTCCTTACGCTGCCATGCCTTTAGGGCGATCTCGACGGCGAGAGACAGCAGTATTGGGGTGGCTAGGAACGCTCCCTCGCTCCATACACCAGCCACCCTCCTGGCCTCTATCTCTTTCACGATACACCGCAGCGCGTTTGCCCGCTTCATCATGAGATCGGGGTTGTTGTTCCAGAAATTGCTCATGTCGTTCCGTTGCGCTGCCTATGGGGCCTGTTAGCTTAGGATCTCTCCCCTTTCCGTCGCGCCGCGCCGAGCCGGCTGGTTGGGATCACCGCCGGAGGTTCGTTTCAACCGTTCTGGATGGATGCCTGTATCACCCGAGCATCAGTTCAGGGAACGGGTTCATCAACACGCAGTGCTCCTTTGAACGCGGCTACAGCCCTGACCACTTCCGGCAGCTCTCCCGCACCTGATATCGACTTGGGAACGAGGAACATGTTGCCTGGGAACAGCAGTCTTCGGAACGCGCCTTCCAGCCGGTCCACCGGAGAGTCTTCGATGGCGACACGTTTGCGGTCCGACACGGCTTCGATGTGGCAGATCTTCCAGCCCGACCTGTTCAGGTCCCGCCTCCCCGCAGGTCTCTTCGACCGGAATGTCAGCGGTACATGCTCCCGAATATCGTTCCACGCACGGATATCGGGCGCTTGGCCGGCCAAGGCCAATCTGAGCGACCAGTTGGCGGGAGAATTGTCGCAAAACAGCACTATTCTGCCGTCCGAGCAGACAGCCTGTTCGCCGCGCCGCCGAGAATCGCGAATCAGGAGCGGAAGGCTTGGCGTGGCGATCCAATCGTTCAATACCTCATCCCAACGGCGCAACACGGCCGGTTCGACGCGTGGGCGGTTGGACGATTTCGCCTATCGGTGGCCCAATACGCTTAGCGGTTCCCAGAATTCCTCCAGAGCGGCCGAAGCCATCTCCTCCAGTTCGCTCAGCTCCATCCAACCGCTCATTGCCCCAGACGGCGCACCTTCAACGAATCGAAGCGTGCGACGTTGTGGTCGTTCGCGAGAATGGCTTCGATGCCGTGCCACTACGAGAAGACATGGCCTTCGCCAGGCTGGCCACCCTAGCCCAGGGGGCGACTGACAGCCGCCTTGGCATGCTCCCGGAGTACCCGATTAATTTCGGTCTGATATCCACGCCCGCCTTGCACATTGGACTTGAACCACGCCACCACGTCCGCGTCCAGTCGCAGGGTTATCTGCTGCTTCACCGGGCGATACAGGGCACCTCGCCTGGCGTCGGACCAATCGATGATCTCGGGTATGTCGCTCGTGTCGATTTCCCGATCGGGGAGTGCCTTGAGTGCCGCGAGTTCGGCCCCCTGCTGCCGGGTGAGCGTTCTAGAATTCCTCTTCTTCATAGGCCCTTCTCTCGTGTGACGTAGCTTTCCTGGCGCTGATGATCCGCCCCATTCCGGGTTCGGCACCGGTGTCCAGATCTGGCGACGTGTGCGATACGACGACAACTACATTGCCGACAAGGCCCAGGGTCAACCACCGCTCTGCCTCCGAATGCGGGTCCGGCCGCTGCAGCATCAACGGCTCCGCAAACACCAGCGCGGCTGTTTCGAAGCTGAGACCATGCTTTCGCACATTGGAGCGATTCTTGTTCTCATCCCATGTTCAGCGCACGTCATTCATGGATGTAGCTACAATAATGTAACGTCGTTTAGGAATAGGTCAATCGACGTGGGCGTCAGTGAGATCTAGGGGCCGTCCATGTCTCACACCGCAGGTTGCCCGGCAACTTCACCATCGGCTTCCAGATCGCGGTCGATGCTGTCGCCGATACGGGCGGCCGACACCTTCATCGTATCGCGGACAAGATGAGCGTAGCGCGCAGTCGTTTGCACTTGGGTATGCCCTAGCAGTTTTCCTATCATCGGCAGCCCTTTGCCAAGCGCGAGAGCCTGGGACGCGAAAGAGTGGCGAGGGTCATGGATTCGCACGCCAGGCAGCCCCGCTCTGAACCGGATCCGTTGCCAAGGATGCCGGAGGTCATTGAGGTGCTTACCGCGTTGCCTACCTGGAATCACCCACGGGTTTTCTTTGTCGCGAGGCAGGGAAGCCGACAGTCGCACGGCGGACGGAGCCAACGGCACCGCCAGTAATCGACGAGAAGACCGGCAATCCACAGAACGCAGCCTGCAAGGATGGCTTGCAGCTCACGCGCGTGCACGTACAGGCATTCTCCCGCCGCGAGACTCGGTTTGCCGGTACCACGACAGATATCGAACGACGTCACGCAGCGCGGGTCTCAACCACAAGATCCCGGCTGAGCGCCCGCAGGGCCTTGTGAATGCGGTTCGCGGAGCTGCGGTGGCACGGGTCGAGCATCCTGCGCACGGCCTTTTCATCGATGCCGAGGTGGGCGGCCAGGGCTACGCGGCTGGTGCCACTCTCGCGCAGCGCCACCCACAGGGCCGCCTTCGCCGCGGTCTCGGCGGGCGCGGCGACCAGATGCTCGCCTGCACGGCGCGGGCTGGGCGCGGGGATGACATCGGTACGGTTCATGCGCCCGGCAATGGCCTCCTCGAGCGCGTCGGCAGCCTCGAACAGCGCTTCCGCTTCGTCGGTGCCGGACGTCAGACACTCCGGCAAATCGCGAAACGAGACGACAATCTCATCGACTCCGGTGCGCTGTAATCGTGCAGGGTAGGTAAATCGCATGGTCAGCTCCTCCTTTCTGTTCCGGCGAAAGTCGCTCCGGTCAAGACCCGGCTGGCGGATCATCGCGGACAGCAAACCGGGTCCAATATCTTTCCGGCGGCCCTGCAAGATCGTGAAGCGCGAGCCGTAGTACACGGTGACGTGGCTGCCCTTGCCGCGCTCGGTGTCAACACGTACTGAAACGCCCCGCTCGCGGCCGAGCCCGAAGACACGGTTGACGAAATCCCTGCCCTTCACGTCCGATTTATCGGACACTATGGTCCGAATGCAAGTTGCGGCGGCGAATGCGCTGGGCGGAAGTGGGCGGGAACGCGCCCGGGCCCAGCGACGTCGAGAAGAGCATCCACGGCCTCGTGAGCGAGGTGTTGGCGGTCGGCAGTAGACCTTGTTTCCCCAGGCCAGCTGGCTATATCATGCAAGCAGTTACGGGTCTCATGGTGTTGAGGCCTTGCAGGGAGACTAAGGCCTTTGGCCGTCGCGAAAGTGGCCCCGGCGGCAGTCCGGCCGCTGAGTTTGCCCGAAGAATTGATCGTGATGCTCCTCAACGAGCAGATCGGCTACTTTCACCAAGTACCGGGATGGAATATGAACTGCGCCGTCGTGGGCGCAGCCTTGGCAGAACTCTCCTTTCTGTCACGCATCGACACGGACATGGAGTCGCTGCACCTCATCGACCGGACGGAAACAGGTGACCCGGCCCTAGATCCCATCCTGAAGGAAATCGCTGACGAACCAGTCCAGCGGAACGCACACTACTGGATCGAGCGTCTCGTTCTCCGGGCGGAGTCGATCATCGATCTGACTCTGGATCGCCTCATCAAGTTGAAAATCCTGGAATATCACGAGGGCGACTTCTGGACGCTGGCTCCAACACAGCGGTTCGCGAACCTCCATGACAAACAGCAGGAAGGCACAGCAGGCCAGTTCATCAAGGCGCGGATCAACGAGGTCATCTTCACCGACGCCATTCCCGACCCGAGAGACATCGTCGTTATTTGCCTAGTCAACACGTGCGACGTCTTGCGCTTCATCTACGAACTAGACGACGAGACGGAAGAGCGTATCCGGTTCATCTGTCAGATGGACTTGATCGGCCGTTCCATTGCTGATGCGGTAGAACACAACATCTCCAGTCCGCTGCATCGACATTCTTCCCTGAGCAAGCAGATTCCGCGGGTCTCGCAGCGTCATCTGCTGCTCAGTCCACATTTGCGCTCGGGCAACCTTCCCGCACTGTTTGCGGAACTGACGAAACAGTACGGCCCGGTGTTCGAGCTCCGTCCGCCGTTCGTGAAGCCCATGCTTTTCGTTGCCGGACCCCAGATAAACCACTGGGCGCAGCGGCACGGACGAATGTACCTGAGAGCCAAGGACTATTTCGCCGAGTTCGAGAAACTCTACGGCGCGTCCGGCGTCTTGCCCTCGCTCGACGGCTCCGATCATTTTCGGCTTCGCAAGGCCATGGCGCCGGCATTTTCGCGCAACCGGCTGGAAAGCCAACTGGACCAACTCTACGACCACGTTCGCAAATTCATGGCGACCTGGACGGTTGGCGATTCCTTCCCCGCAACCCCCATGTGCCGTCGCATGGTCAACGGGCAATTGTCGCCGCTCTTCCTCAGCGTCGATTCGCAGGACATCGTCGACGATCTCACCACCTACAAGGAACGGGCGCTCAACACGCATATCGCAAAGACCCTGCCGAAATTCATGCTCAATACCCCGGGCATGAAACGCCGGTCAAAACTCGTCGACGCGTTGCTCGAACGCGTCCTGAGCGTACATACGCCCGCCCAACGGTCCGGTTGCCCGCGCGACCTCGCAGACGATTGGCTGAGCCTGCACGACAGCGACCCGCAGCTGGTACCGGAGTCGAATCTGCGCTTCGCCCTGTCGGCGGCGCTGGTTGCCAGCGTGTACCTTGGCGATGCGCTGAGCTTCGCAATTTATGCCATGGCGTCGCAGCCCAAACTGTACGCAAGGATCCGGGCTGAAGCTGATGCGCTGTTCGAGAACGGTGATCCTGACGGTCAGGAACTCAACCCGTCCACAACTGACGTCACCTCCCGCTTCATCAAGGAGTGCCTTCGAATGTACCCGATCGTCCCGATGTCCATGCGGGACGTGATGAACTCATGCGTTCTCGAGGGGTACGAAATACCAGTCGGGGCCAGGCTCCACATTGCCCAGACCGCCCCACATTACATGGAAGACGTTTTCCCAGACCCGTTCTCGTTCGAAATCGACCGCTATTTGCCTCCGCGTGATGAGCACCGGGCTCCAGGGTATGCGCCGTACGGCCTGGGCACGCACAGGTGCCTCGGCTCCCGGTGGATGGACCTGCAGCTGGCTATCAACGTGCTGATGATTGCGCATTACTTCGTTCTGGAGGTCTCCCCCAGCAACTTCAAGCTGCGGCTCAACCCGTTTCCGTCCCTCAAACCCAGCAAGAAGCTGAATTTCCGTGTCGCCGAGCAGAGGCGCGAACTGAACGGATGAAGCGTTTGGGGATCGTCAGGGAGATCCCGAGAACGACGGCCTGTCAAGAAGGTTTGCGAGCCAGGAAACAATACAACGGAGTGAAGATCCCGGTCCTGCCGCCTGCGACAAAGGCAGCGGCGGTAAGGTCCATGAAACCGACGACATCTGCTGAGCCTTTCGGAAACACTCCCAGCGCCTCCGCCAGCCTCGTTGCCCCGATGTATGCCTGGCGGCCCAGCGGAATTCTGCTCAGGGCGGCGCCCAAGGTTCCGTACCGTCTCTCCACGGGGCGATACCATGGAACGGCTGGATCGCCTTCCGCAACTGCAAGGTCCGTCCCCTCCTCGACCTGGAAACCCGCCGCTTCGAGCGCCCGGTCAACTTCGTCGGTGGTCGCGATTTCCTTGAGCGCAACGCCGTGCATCAGGTCGCGCTTGATGGCCTGGTGCCCGACGTCGTCGGGATCGAACTTGTCTGTCAGGCACATTTCCTGGCCCCAGAAAAGGGCTCCCGGTTTGAGCACGCGGTAAATCTCGGCGAATGCGCCAGCCTTGTCCGGCGCATGGCACGTTGATTCGATGGCGTAGCCCCGATCGAATGTGCCATCTTCGATTCCGCTCATGTCCATGAAGCTGCACGCAACGTAGTCCGCAAGGCGCTCGAGCCCCGCTTCGGCATTCAGAGATTTCGCCTTCTCGATCTGGCTTACATTGCTGTTGACACCAACGACCCTGACGCCTGTCTCTTGCATCACGCGGCGCATAGGACCGCCGACCCCGCAGCCGACATCGACAGCCGTCATGCCCTCCTGCAGCTCCAGCTTGGTGATCATCAGCCGCTGATGCCGAATCTGGGAATCTTCCAAGCTCTCGCCGGGTGCCAGCGGCGTGAAGTGCAGTGACTCACTCCAGCTGAACACCATGAACTCGGTGCAAAGATCGTAGTACTCTGTGACGGTATCGGTATGGTCGTACCTGTTGGCGCCGGTATCGTCTGCAAAGGCCCTGTCGATCCAGCCGTCGAAGTGGCGCACGCGGTTGACCACGTTCGACCCGCCATAGGCAGCCTTCAATCCTTTGGACAGTTTGCTGAGTTGCATGGCACGATCTCTCCTGCACATACAAATGGTCCGGTTCCCCGCCAGTCCTAGTTCCCTGCAGGAGGACGCGACAGGGTTGATCTCATGGATCGACTCAAATGCGCAAGCTTCGAAGAGTCACTCCGTGGGACAGTCTAATCTCTTGATTCCCAATTCGCACTTTCGTGGGTGAGCCGCAAGCCACGGCAAATTCGAGAGTTCTCGCGCGGAAGCCCTTGCAGCAAGCGAAGCTCTCTTCGGCTGACATGCGCCGCCCGAACGTCTAGGGATCCTGGCTGACTGCCTCGATTTTTTCGACGCGGGCCCGCTCTCATAAATGGCCCCCTGGCAGGCAGTGGTCGCAGCGGGTGGAGAACGCCGTGATCGCCTCGCGCGAGATGCCTGCGATCTCGAAGCCGTCGTCCGCACGGGTCTTCTCGAACTCGTACCCGAGCCTGCTGAGTCCGGCTCCTCCAGCCGCGGGTCCGGTCCCCAATCAACGCCCGAACGACGACCTCGGCCTCGGATCGGTTGGCCGACGGCGTGCAACCGAGTTGCTGCGCGATGGCGTGGAGGCGTGATCCCCGAACACTGCAGCGTTCCGACCGCAGCCCTTTGTCGTCATGAATCCGTCGCGCTGGCCGGTTCTCTTGAGCTTCGTAATGCAACGTTATAACATTGCGGATACGACCCGCGAGGTGGGACCGGCAGATGACAAGATCTTTCATCCGGCCCCAGCCCTGCAACGATCCGGATTGCCGCGGACCGCACTCACCACCCGAACGGATCGCGCTCGCAGAATCAATTTGCGAGGAACGCGGCGTGCAAATGACAGAGTTGCGGAGGCGCGTTCTCGAGCTCCTGTGGGACGGCCGAGGGCCGACGAGCGCCTACCAGTTGATGGAAGCGATCAAGCTCGGAGACTCGCGTCCGGTTGGACCGCCAACCGTGTACCGAGCCCTTGACTTCCTGATGGCGCAGGGCCTCGTCTCCAAAATCGAAAGCCTGAACGCTTACGTCCCGTGCGTCCATCCCGAACGCGAACACGATTGCCTTTTCTTCATTTGCAGTGGCTGCCGGGATTCCATCGAGCTCGAAGATCCGCGGATCGGAGGCCTGCTTGCCGAGGCTGCCGCCATCCTGGGGTTCGTCGCGACACGTCGCACGGTCGAGGTCGCGGGCATGTGCGCGCAGTGCATTGAAGCTGGCGCGGCCTAGGCGGCAGGGAAGCACTGCACCCGTGGAATGCCAGCATCAGAATGGACCGTCGCGGCGGCTGGATGCCGTGGGCGCCGCCGCTTGGCCGAACGTGCCGGCACGAGGTCGCGGCACCCACCTTCATCCCGGCTGCTGCCGCTCAGCGCCAGCCTCCCGCATAGCAGCCTCCTTGTCTTCCGCCATTTCAGTCTGCCCTCCGGGGCAGCCGATCATCCCTGTCGCGGGTCTCGCCAATGTGCTGTCGCCGAGGAACGGACTGGCAGGTCGTCTCGCCGCACGAGCCTTCCCGCGCCGCTGTCTCCAAGCCTGATAGGACGTTTCCGTGCTTGCCCGCAAACCGCTTCTGACATCCGCCGCCGCCATCTTCGCCCTGGCGCTCACGGCTCCGGCCTTCGCACAGTCCGACGGCCCGATCCCGGTGGTCGCCACCTTCTCGATCCTCGGCGACATGGTGAAGC
>JAPPDQ010000420.1:1798-4512 GCA_028875495.1 Chloroflexota bacterium | reverse complement strand
CTGCGGCGTGGGCGGCCGGAACGTCTTGACAGTGCAGGTCTCCGCATCACCCACGGAAGATGGGAGTATACTACTTTTGCCTGACTCTCAGCGATGGCGACTTCCAGGTTGGACAGGGTCTCCTCGAGGACGGGTACTGTATCCGTTGCGACCAGTTCAGCACCCCGCGTTCCGACTCTCGAATAGGCCAGAAGGTCATGTATCAGTCCCTGCATTCGATTGGCGCCGTCCACCGCGAAGTGGATGTACTTGTCCGCGCGTTCATCGAGCTGCCCCCCATACCTGCGCCCTAACAGCGCCACATAGCTCGACACCATGCGAAGAGGTTCCTGGAGGTCGTGCGACGCGACGTAAGCGAACTGTTCCAACTCCCGATTTGAGCGCGACAGTTCTTCCGACTGCCTGGTGACCTGGGAGTGAAGCTGGGCATTGGCGATGGCGCCCGCAATGTAGACGGCGATACGTTCGGCGAGCAATCGATGTCGCTCGGAGTAGGCGGACTCTGTCAGAGAGTGAAGATTGAGACAACCAATCGGCTCGCCGCGATACAAGAGCGGTGCCGAGAGGAACGATCGGAGGCCCATCCCGTAAGCGCCGATCAGCCCGTTATATTCCGACCCCGCCTCCGACTCGTTTCCCGGCTGGAATACGATGCACCGCTGGGAGTCGATGACCGCTTGCGATAGAGTGCCCTCGACCGAGTACGACTGGTCAGGCGCACGGTCGGGCACCTCGACCGCGCTCGATTGATAGGTATCCACCATATAGCCGGGCCGGTCGGCGGTGAGATTGATGACGATCCGGTCGAATGGTATGAGTTGGGCGACCTCACGTGCGAATCGCTCGTACACTTCCTCAATCGCGAGGGAGGAGCCTATTACCCGAGCGATGTTGGACAGGGTCTCCTGCTCTCGCGTACGCCGGCGTTGCTCGGCGACGCTGCCCCGCAGCGCGTTTTGAGCGCGATGCCTCACGGTAATGTCGTAGCCGTAGAGGTGCCCTACCCCGTAATCGCTTATCCCGACGACGACGAAGTGGAACCACCGATCCCCGATCTCGGTCTCAAAATCGATATGAGAGTCTGTGGCAATCGTTTGGCTGAGATTCACGCTCGACATTGACGGCAGCAGACTGACGAGAGAAGTTCCCTCCATCGCCTCAGGGCCGATGAGCTCCACCGCGGCGGGGTTGATGGTGAGCACGGTGCCGGTCGAGTCGAAGCGTACGACCGGCGAAGGGTTGTGATACGCGAAGGACGGCGCTTCCGGAACTTCTCCGGACCCACTTCGGAAGTCTTGCTCTCCGCGTAGGTCGGAAAGACGTCGCCGCAGGTCGTCGACTTCGGCAACAAGCTGCTCTCGGCTCATCTCGCCGTGCACGACCACAGTACCCTCCCCTGCTGACTCCGTTTCGTCAATGGCGCGGCTTTAGAACGGCCACCACCACTTCTTCTTGGATTCGGGGGCCGGGGGAGGCGGCGGAGGCGCGACGATGGGGCGGTGAGCGGCGGGATTGTCCAGCCAACTGACCACGTCGTTGAACCGGCTGAGCTCGATGGGTTTCCTGCTGAAGCGACTGACAGGGATGTTGTACGATTCGAGGAGACTCTCCTCCGCTTCGGTTCCCGTAAGGATCATCACTGGGATTGTGCTCAGGCTCTCATCGGCAGCCATCTCCTTCAGGACTTCGAGACCGTCCTTCATCGGGAGATTCAGGTCCAGCAGAATGAGATCTGGACGATCGGCGCGGGCATACTCCCCCTCTTGTCGAAGGTACATCATTGCCGGCTCTCCATCGCCCACGACGACTACGCTGGCATCGTGTTCCGACTCCTCGATGATCTCCCTGGTGAGTTCGACATCACCGGGATTATCTTCCACAAGTAGAATGTGGTAGGGCCCTCGTTCTGCGGTGTCCGTTGCCATGTATGCCTCCTTGTCCGGTGCGACGCGGGTATGGTTCACGACGAATGGACTCTATGCCTGCACGTTACAGACCTACGAACGGCTTGTCAATATCGTCGGGCGTCCGCCACTCGTTTCGGGGGAGTTGGGGGTGCTGTAGGCGCCTCCAGCGTTAGAGCGCCTTGCAAAGTAACGGTTATTGGCGACATGCGACGCGAACGAGCGTGAGACCGAACCACTGAGCCCGATTAGAGATCAGGCTGAAGTGTGTGCCAGTCGGTGGCCTGCTCGTAGGCGTGCCCAACGCGAAGGAGCTTGTCTTCCTGCAGATGAGACGCCATGAACTGGAGGCCGACCGGCAGGCCGTCGCTCATGCCCGCCGGGACCGAAATAGCGGGAATGCCCGCGATGTTCGCGGGCTGAGTGAATACGTCGTTGAGGTACATCATGTACGGGTCTGCCGTCTTGTCGCCGAGCGGGAAAGCAACCGACGGGGAGGTGGGCGATACCAGGACGTCGAACTCTTGGAATACCTGGTCGAACTCCTGGCGAATGAGCGTCCGTACTTGCAGCGCCTTCTTATACCACGCGTCGTAGTACCCGGCTGAAAGAGCGTAGGTCCCGATCATGATCCGTCGCTTGACCTCCGCACCGAAGCCCTCCCGTCGTGTGTCTTCAAGAGAGTCCCACATGCCCCCGGGAGTGTCGGTCGAGTACCCGTACTTCACACCGTCATACCGCGCAAGATTGGCTGAGGCCTCGGATGGCGCAACAATGTAGTAGACGGCCATCGCGTAGGGCGTGCTGGGT
>JAPPDQ010000420.1:0-1788 GCA_028875495.1 Chloroflexota bacterium | reverse complement strand
CCGATACGACCGCGCTCAAATCGGCGAGCGTGTCTATGGCCTTGCGGATGGCATCTTCCACGCCCGGTTCCATGCCCTCAACGAAATACTCTTTCGGCACGCCGACGCGGAGGCCTCTTATGTCGCCGGTGAGGGCTTTCGTAAATTCGGGCACATCACGATTGATGGAAGTCGAATCGCGTGGGTCGTGACCCGCGATGGCATTGAGGACGAGCGCGGCGTCGCCCACGTCCTTGGTGATCGGGCCGATCTGGTCTAGCGAGCTGGCGAACGCCACCAGACCATACCGGCTCACGAGGCCGTACGTTGGCTTCAGGCCAACAACGCCGCACAACGCTGCGGGCTGACGGATGCTCCCTCCCGTGTCTGAGCCGAGAGAATACACGCACTGGCCCGCCGCGACCGCCGCCGCCGGCCCTCCGCTGCTTCCCCCCGGCACACGGTCCATATCCCACGGATTTCTCGTAGGAAAGAACGCGGAATTCTCAGTCGACGACCCCATCGCAAACTCGTCGAGGTTCCCCTTCCCCACGAGAACGGCATCCTGCTCATACAACTTGGTGGTAACGGCTGCATCGTACGGCGGCACAAAGCCTTCAAGCATCCTCGATGAACACGTCGTCGCCACTCCATTGGTGGCCATGTTGTCCTTGAGCTGCATCGGGATTCCCGTAAGCGGAGAAGCGTTGCCCGATGCAATGCGCTCGTCGGCCACACCCGCCTGTTCCAGCGCAAGCTCCGGCGTCACGGTGACAAATGACTTGACCGACGACTCAATCTCCTCGATGCGCTCGAGGTATGCTTGAGTCAACTCGACCGACGAGACATCGCCGTTGTCGAGCAGCTCGCGCGCGCCGCGTGCCGTCAAGCCTTTGAGATCAACGTGGGGCATGGATTAATCGAGGACCGCTCGGACACGAACAAAGTCGCCGTCACGGTGAGGCGCGTTTGCCAGCGCATTATCCAGTAAGACGCAGTCCAGCGGTTCATCATCGCGCAAGACGGTTTGGGTTTCGACAGAGTGGGCCGTCGGCTCCACTCCATCGGTGTCCACCTGCTGGAGAACCTGGAAATGCTCCAAGATGCCCGACAACTGCTCGCGCATGACCTCGATCTCATCGTCGGTCATGCCCACGCGAGCAAGCAGGGCGATATGCCGAACCTCATCGGAAGTGAGTGCCACGCTATCCTCATAGCGAAGTGGAATGGGAGCGCGTCGAAGTGTAGCAGAGCATCAACACCGTGACTAGCAAATCACGGGACAGCCAGCTGCGGACGGCTCTTCTGTTGACACCGTTGGTATGCGTTTATATGCTCCGACCCGAAAACTGAGGTTGTCCTCTGAAAACACCGGGAAACAACCGATGAACAGTAGGTTTGGGAGCAAAGTTTGATGCCAGTAAACGACGATTTCACCGGCAAAGTCGCAATTGTAACGGGAGGCGGTCAGGGCATGGGCCGTGCGGTGGCGCAGCATTTCGCAGAAGCAGGAGCAAATGTCGTCGTCAACGACAAGAACGCCGACGCTGCTGCAAGGGTCGCCGATTCTTTGGGCGATGCCGCATTGGCTGCACCCGGCGACGTGACGGTCAAGGCGGACGTGGACAGGGTGGTGGCGTCCGCCGCGGATACGTACGGGTCGATCGACATCTTAGTCAACAATGCAGGCATCCTGTTTTCAACGACCCTTGCCGACATGGAAGAGGACGAGTGGGACGTCGTCATCGACGTCAACATGAAGGGGACATATCTGTTCAGCCGAGCAGTGCTCCCCTACATGAAGCAAAG
>JAPPDQ010000446.1 GCA_028875495.1 Chloroflexota bacterium | reverse complement strand
TCCAGGAGGTAGCGGCCCACGAGGTCGCTGGCGGTCAGGTCCTCGTGACAGGCGATGGTCACCAGCGGCAGATTGGTGTTGGACGCTCCGTCGCCGGAGACTCCGTCGTTCTGGGAGACCCTCGTCATCGGCTGCCCAAGTCGGTAGGACATGTACTCGACGAACCGGGTCTTTCCGCAGCCGGTCGGTCCCTTGAACAGTACCGGAATCTTCGACCGGTACGCGGCCTCGAACAGCTCCACCTCGTCGCCGATTGGCACGTAG
The DNA here is from genome assembly GCA_028875495.1 of Chloroflexota bacterium. GTDB lineage: Bacteria > Chloroflexota > Dehalococcoidia > Lucifugimonadales > VXLM01 > VXLM01. Next base: position 4,248 of record JAPPDQ010000446.1, on the reverse strand, counting down.
TACGGCTCCTCGGTGAGGTGGTACTCCTCGATGATGTAGCTGCGATAGATAGTCTGTGTCTTGGTGGTCATCGTGTAGTCTGATTCCTAGTTGTGCGGCGCTCGTTCGCGCCAAAGGTTCGTTACCTCTCGTCGCAGCCCTTCAAGACTGCCGCCATTGTCGATGATCGCGTCGGCGTACTCTACTCGCTCTTCCTCCGTGGCCTGAGAGCCGATTCGCGCCCTGATCGCCGTTTCGTCAAGTCCGCTCCTGGCCCACACCCGCGCGACTGCCTCTTCTTCGGGCGCGGTGACGACCCATATCTCGTCCAGCATCTGCGTCCAGCGCGACTGCTGCTTTATCGCCTCCACCAGCAGCGGGACCTCAATGACGGCGACCCGCGTTCCTTGACGTACGAGTTCTGCGATACGCTCCTCCAGGAGCCGCCGGACGATAGGGTGGATGATCCCATTCAGTCTCTCGCGGGCCTCCTCATCGCCGAACACGATGCCGCCGAGCGCCTTCCGGTCGATCCTTCCGTCCGCGTCGAGGACACCTTCCCCAAACGCTTCTACGACCTCCCGCCATCCGGGCGTTCCGAGTTCATAAGCCTCGTGGGCAACCTTGTCGGCCTCGATGATCTCGGCCCCCAACTCGCCGAGGAGCCGGGAGACCTCCGATTTGCCCGTCCCGATGCCGCCTGTAAGTCCGATGACGAACATAGCCCCCCGCCACCGATTCCAACCAACACATCATAGCAACGCCCTTCAACGAGGGTCAAGCAGATGACTCCTCCACCGTACTTCCGTCTACGTGAGTCCGGCGTAGCCCTCGCCTGCCACTCTCCCACTACCCACTCGTCACTCCGTCGAAGGCCGGAATCGAGAAAATGACCATAAGACACCGACGGTCCTCTGATAATCTTCCCGGCGTCCGGTGGTCCAATGCCCTGATGCCGCTCACCCTTATGCTACAGTGGAACTACACATATACTCAGCAAGTCTCCAGCACTTGGCGCTTACCCATCATGTCCGCCATCGAACCCAAGAAAGGCATCCTCTTCGGCATAGCGTCGGGATTCGTCGCTATCACGTGCTGCGTTTCGCCGGTCGTGCTCGTCTTGCTTGGCGTCGCGACGGCTGCTGAGGCTGTCACGCTCGGCGACACGCTGTACTACGAGTACGGGTGGTTCTTCCGCACGGCGGGGCTGATCGTGGCCGTGATCGCCGTCGTCCTCTTCCTGCGGGGTCGGAACCAGTGCAACATCCGTGGCGCGCTCACATACCGTTGGATGCTCGTCATCCTCGTGGCGTCGGGAGCGGCCACCTATGCCGGGCTGTTCTGGTTCACCAAGTACCTCGGCATCTGGTTCGGCTGACGCCACCGGGGCCGTCCGGCAGAACTGCTCCTCACCAACAGCCATACCGAGCTAACAACCCTCCGTGTCGGCTTCACGTTGGGACAGGCATTTTCGACTCTTCGACTCCGCTGCACTCCGAATTACAGGAGGGGGATTCCTCGCGCATTTCTCACGAAGTCTGAACAGCTACGGCGCGGTCTCAGGACTGTATCAGCCCGTCCTGAGGCTGTGTCCATGGGAGGTTGTAGAAAGGCGCGAACTGCGGGGCGGGTGGTATCGGCATATCTCCGAAGGGAACGTCGATGATAACCGGCTCCTCGCGTTCAAGCGCCATTGGAATGAGCCTCTCCAACTCCAGGGGATCTTTCGCCCTCAAGCCTACTACGCCGAACGACTCAGCAAACTTGACGAAGTCCGGGTTGTGAAGGTCGGTCCCGTAAGCGCCTCCGAATGCGTCGTCCAAATCGCGGGCGACATTGCCGTATGAGTCGTTTCTGAAAAGCACGGTTACCACGTTGATTCCATATTTGACGGCGGTGGAAAGTTCGGACGAGTTGAACATGAAACCGCCATCTCCGACCATGCAGATCACGGGACGGTCGGGCTTAGCCACCTTTGCGCCCAGGGCAGTCGGGAATCCGTAGCCGAGATTGAACGAGTAGCCGGAGTCCATGTAGGTCTTGGGGTAATTGGCCTTGTAGTGTGTTCGAGCGTAGTAGCCGAACTGCGTAACGTCCCAGATTATGAAGGCATCCTCCGGGATGCCCTTCTGCATTGCTTCCAGCACCGCGTACTGCGGCTCCTTGAGCCGGATGTCGTAATAGGCTATGAGACTGCGGGCAGCCGTCACCGCCTCGGCTGGCGAAGGGCGTTCCCGCGCTCCGGCCTCGATGAGGTAGGGAAGCAGCGCCTCGATAGTCGCCCTTGCATCGCCGTGCAGCGGGATGGTGTTGGCCTGTATTCTTGTAAGTTCGGAGTCGTCTATGTTGATGTTCACCAATGTCGCCGCCTCGCCGGCTGGATTGCCGAGCGAGAAACGCGCGCCGATTCCAATCACCACGTCGGCGGACTGCATCACTTCGTAGAGCTGGTTCATCTCCTGTCTCTCCCCGCGAGGGCTGAAACAGGAGCCGTATGACAGGGGATGGCTGTCCGGAATGGCCCCCTTGCCGCCGCTGGAGGTAACGACGGGGATGTTCGTGGTCTCGGCGAGTTTAACCAGAGCTGTTTCAGCGTCGGACCGCGCCACTCCGCCGCCGGCGTATATGAGGGGTAGGCTTGATTCAGCGATGACGCGGGCGGCCTCCCGCAGGTCGTCGGGACTAGGAACGATCCGCGAGATACGAGCGGGGCTGCGCAATTGGACTTCCTCTTGCTCAACTCCGGCTTCGGGCGGCATCTCGATCAGAACGGGACGAGGACGGCCCGTGCGCATCTGCCTGAAAGCCTCAAACACGGCATCCGGGACTTCCCGGGGCCTGGATATCTGTCGCTGCCATTTCGTCACGGAACGCACCGCGCCGGGCTGATCTGCGATTTCGTGAACGGCCCCAAGGTTTTTGCCGATTGCCCCACGCGGGATCTGCCCCGCAATTAGGAGCACCGGAGTAGAGCGGGAGTAGGCATTCGCCAGGCCGGCCGCTGCGTTGTAAACACCGGCGCCGGGGACCACCAGCGCTACACCCGGTTTTCCGGACGCGCGAGCATAGCCGTCTGCCATGTACGTCGTGGCCTGCTCGTGCCGGGTTGTGATCATGCGGATGCCAGGCTCGTCACGCAACGCGGCGACAATCCCGTATATCTGGATGCCCGGGAGACCGAATACGACCTCCACACCTTCCCTGGTGAGCGACTTGACGAGGGCTTGGCCCCCACTCATCTTGACCATGGTCTACTAACTCCCTCCCGCTAGACTGCGTACGTTCAGACTAGCGATCCGGCTCCGGACGATATGACCGTTAGCCAACTGCCTGACGCAATGGAGGCTCTACCAGGAGAAACCATACATTTCCCTGTCGCTCCTAATGACAGTGCGCTAATTGGGGTTGTGCCTGAAGCCACTAAGCCCTCCAAACAAGGTCTGGGACAAGGGAGAGCTACACGCCCTCGACGATCACCATGTTGATATTAGAAGACTTGGTGCGAAGGTCATCAAGCGCGGTGTACTCGGGGGAGCTTAGCCAGACTTGGACCTGCTCCAGGTTGTCGAACTTGAGGACAGCGAGGCGATTAGGCGCCCAGTTTCCCAAAATGACCTCAAGCTCGCCACCTCGCACCACAAACTTGCCACCATGACTCTCAACAGTAGGTGTGACCTGCCTCATGAATTGGCTGTAGAGACCCGCGTCCGTTATCTCAACATCGGTTATTACGTAAGCAGACATAAGAGTGCCCCATCCTTCCAAGTTCATGCCCCGTTAGGATTCCGGCGCCATCGTACCATACCCCAGAGTCGGTCAACGTACTGAGAGCCTTGTTGTAGAAGAGAGTTGCGTATGAGCGACACCTGAAGGGGCTACAGGGTCTACAACACTGGGTCTAACCAAGTTCACTATAGATAGCTTCGGCATCCCTGTGCTTGGTAACCTCGTGCATACAAGGGTCGTTTAATTCCAGCAGAGACCTATATAACAGGGCGAGGCAATTTGCTGAAAGGGCAGAGGACAAAGACAGGTACGACAAGGCTTCAACCCTATCGAAGGCCAATCGTGTGGTGGAGTGTTGCGGCGCTGCTGTCCGTTGGCGCCATAGGCTGCGGGTTCATTGGCGGCCAGCCGGAGAGGTCGTCTGACCCGGAATCCACTCCGTTAGTCAAGGCGGCACCGCAGGAAACTGAATCGGTGCAGCCGACTCCTCCACCAACAACTGCTCCACAGCCGCCGACTGCAACGCCTTCTGCCACCCCGCCG
>JAPPDQ010000298.1 GCA_028875495.1 Chloroflexota bacterium | reverse complement strand
CGCCGCGGTCGGCACAGGCATCGGCGGCGTGGTCGTGGCCACCAGCCTCGGCTTCCCGGGCTTCTGGGCGATGATGGCGGCAGTTACCGTCGTCGGCTTCGCGGCCGCCTCTGGGTTGGCTCAGACCGCGACGTCGAGCTCGGCGACTGTGTCGGGGATGTGATCCAGCCGGTAGAGGTTCTTGGCGTTCGTGTGGAGCATCTTCTTCACTTCGTCGGCGGGAATGCCCCGGAAGAATCGCTCGATGTTGATGCGGGAGTTGGGCCAGTCCGTGACCGAGTGGGGGTAGTCGGTCGACCACATGATGTTGTCGATGTTGAGGTGGTGGCGCAGATCCAGGCCTACCTTGTCCTTGAGGAAGGTCGAGTAGAAGTTCCGGTGGAAGGTCTCGCTCGGCATCCGCTGCATCCGGTCGACCGCGCCCGTGAACCACCGGTAGCGCAGGAAGATGTCGTCGCACTGCTCGAGCACGCCGGGGATCCAACCGATGCCGGCCTCCACCAGGAGGACCTTCAGCCGCGGGAACTTCTCGAACAGCCCCGAGAACAGGAACTCGGTGCAGACCGGGATCGTCTCCGTGCCGGCGACCTTCTCGGCGGCCAGCGCGAGGAAGGCGGGCTTGGTGACATCGGTCCCACCCGTCCACTCGCGGTTGGGGTTGGGCCTCACAAAGCTCCCGATATGGATGCCGACGGGAACGTCCGCCTCCTGCGCCATCGCCCAGAAGCGGTCGTCATCGGGCTGGGGGTCGAAGTCGCCGTTGGGCATTCGGGAAATGACTACACCCCGATGGCCGCTGTCGACGGCCCAGGTCAGCTCGGCCAGCGCGTCGTCGACGCCGGTGGTAGGTATCACGGCTTGGGGGATGACGCGCCCTCCGGTCTGCCTGCCGAAGTCGAGGACCCACTCGTTGTAGGTGCGAACGCAGAACTTCTGCAGTTCGGGCTCGTCACCGTAGGTCTTGGCGCCCCGGAGGGTGACGCCCGGGTACACGACAGCGGCATATATGCCGTCGATGTCCATGTCCTGGACACGGGCCTTGGGCTCCCACGATCCGCGACGGAGCTCGTCGTAGGTCTTGCCCTCCTGGTCGTACTCCAGCCAGTTCCGTCCCGCAGCCGCATACAGCGAAACCGGCTCGGTGGAGGCGCCCTCGTTGTATGACCACGAGTCTCCGTTGTCACCCCTAATGACCTTGGGAACGCGATCCTTGAGTCGAGCTGGAGCGTTGGCCACCCATAGGTCCGGAGGCTCGTTCACATGAGCATCGGAGTCAATGATCGGATAGTCGATTTCTTGGACGCCTGAGAAGATTCTGGTCATACACACAGCCTGTCGCTAATCGAACCGTTAGTCAAGTCACATGCGTTAGACTTGATTTCATCCCATTTCGTCAGTAAGTGAACCCTCTTCGTAAATTGCTTCCCGGACTTCACCCTTTAGTTCGTTGAACTCCGGCGAGGTGTCAATCGTTCTATCGCGAGGGCGGGGCAGATCTATATCCAACTCAAGCTTGATGGTGCCGGGTCGTGCGCTCATCACCAGCACGCGATCCGAGAGAAAGATCGCTTCCTCAATGTCATGAGTAATGAACACGACCGTTCGATGGTCTCGTTCCCAGACCTGTAGCAGCCACTCCTGCATTCCGGCGCGAGTAAGCGCATCAAGGGCTCCGAACGGCTCGTCGAGCAAGAGAATGTCTTTGGGGCAAAGAAGGGTGCGCATCAGCGCGGCCCGCTGACGCATACCACCGGACAGCTGACCCGGATACTTGGAAGCGAATTGACCGAGATCGAACCGGTTGAGGATCTCCTGGGCCTTCTCGCGGCACTCCCGGCGCGGCGTGCCCAGTATCTCAATGCCCAGCGCCACGTTGTCGACGATCTTGCGCCAGGGCAGCAGCAAGTCCCTTTGGAACATGTAGACCGAGTACTTGCGCCGATCCTCGACTTCCTCGCCGTCGACGAGAATGCGGCCCGTTGTCGGTTCGAGGAGACCGGCGAGCATGTTGAGGACGGTCGTCTTGCCGCATCCGCTCGGCCCCACGATCGTCATGAACTCGCGGTTGTTCACCTTGAACGAGGTATCGGCCACTGCGTGGACAGACTCCTCGTTCGAGCCGAAAGTCATCGACACATTCTGGAGTTCGATACGGTGCTGGCGCTGCTCTAGTTGCTGTGTGGAGTCGATGATCCTCTCCTCCCCTGAGGCCGCCAGAGCGGCACGCGAGCCGCCCGCGGGAGCCAGCTTCGACCGGGAGCCGGCCGCATCGGCGCACTATAGTAGGCCTATGCAGACGCAGACACAGCCGGACTCGCTGCGGGTCGTCTACACTGGCGGCGAGCACGATCCGAGGACCGAAATACCCCCCCTGGGCTTCAAGGACTACTGGTACCCAGTGATTCCCGTCAAGAAGATCAGGAAGCGCAAGCCCGCCCGGGTGAGACTCCTGGGCACCGATCTCTGCATCTTCCGGGGCAAGTCGGGTCCTGCTGTCATTTCAAATGTGTGCCCCCATCGCGGGGTGAGTCTGTCGGACGGCGACTGCCACTTTGCCGGCACCGTTTCCTGCCCGTATCACGGCTGGACATTCGACGAGGACGGCGTCGTCGTCGGCATCCTGTCGGAGGGCCCGGACTCGCCGGCAGCCGGGCGTGCTCAGGTGCGGACCTATCCGACGGCCATCATCAGAGGGCAGGTCTTTGCCTGGATGGGCGATGGTCCCCCGACGAACCCCGAAGACGACCTCCCGCCGGAGTTCTTCGACGAGTCCTGCATCTCGCTGACGAACCGCAGGACCTGGAAGACCAACTGGCGCCAGGCTCTGGAGAACATGAACGACAATCATGTCTTCTATACCCATATCAACAGTGTCCAGGTGCTGCTGAGACCTGTGCCGAAGATCTCATTCAAAGGCGCAAAGCCCATGATCACCGGCAGCGGGATCACCCTGTCCCACTACAGCGACGACACGCTCAACACCCGGCCCTACCAGGAGGAGTATCCCGGCTTGGGGAAATGGCCCAAGCACAGGTATCGCCTCAGTTGGACCTGGTTGTTCAAGCATCCGCCCCTGAACTGGATCCCGAACCTCTCCAAGGGCAGGTACCAGACGTCCTCCGACGCTGCGAAATTCAACACCGGCACGGAAGCCTTCGAGCGCGAGTGGAACCAAGGTCCGAACATGCCGGGCATGATGCGCATCAACATGGGCGACCTGCTGTTCACCCGGTGGTGCGTGCCGGTCGAGGACAGGCTCACCCGCCTCTACTACTTCTACACGATCCGTCCACGCCACAAGCTCTCCGAGCTGTGGATCCGAGCCGTCAAGCACCCCTTCATCTACAAGCTCCTGCACGACCGCAATCTCGGCCAGCAGGACGGCGACATTCTCCAGAATGCCCGGTACGACATGCCCGAACGCATGACCGCGTTCGATATCGAGACGCTGGCATGGCGCCGCCTGGCCATCCTGTCGAGCCGCTACGGCGGCCGCCACGACCTCATCCCCCAGGAGCGGATCGACCGTATCAACGGCGTCTCAAGAGATCCCGAGGCCTCCTCAGACACTGTGCCTGAGGTGCCCGCGGGAGCGCCTTCAGACCAAGCCCCTAAGGACGTGCCGGTCGCGGTCGGTTGAGGCGTTGAGGCCGGGTCCCGGCTAAGCCTGCGCCCCGCCCCCTTCGAGCACCGGGCCGTAGTAGACGTTCAGCTGTTGGATGAGCCCGTCGCGCACGGTGAAGAAGTCCGACAGCCAGGACACGTTGCCGCTCTCCGAACGAGCCTGAACCTCCACGGCCACCACGTCGCCGTGCACGATCAACGGCCCGGTCTTGGGACGCAGCCTGGCACCGGCGCCGAAGAAGTTCTCCTGGTAGTAGTCCGCTATCGCCTCGGCCCCCCTCATGAACCCGGCGTTGATGCTCACCAGTTCGGCATCGTCGGCGAACAGGGCCCGCAACTGCGTCCGAGAGGCTGCCTGCACAGCATCGAAGTACCCGCGGGCCACGGCCTCCGGGGATGGATTCTCAGACATATTCAACTCCTAACTCCTCCTTGAGGAGACGTCGGTAAGCGATCGCGCCCGCGTCGGCCACCTTGATGTGCAGCTCCTCGGTCAGGTCGACAGGGACCATCTGCGGCCGCTGGCTCTCGATGACCTCTTGATCCTGGGGCAGCAGCAGGTCCAGGAAGTCGATGAACTCCTGATCGGGAACATCGAACGAGTGGTTGCGCGACTCGAAGCGCCACAGGGCGCACCGGTCGCTGGTGATCGGATGGTGCAGCCCCCAGATCACGGTGGTGCCCCGGTGCCCGTCGATCTTCAGCGTGAACGTGTAGGGCAGCTCCAAGCTGGTCTCGCGGTAGATGGTCTCGTGGCCCTCGGCGAAGGTCTCGGAACCGACCGACTGCTTGCTGGACCGCATGGTGACGTATCCTTCGCCGACCTCCACGTCGTAGGGATCGATGATGGTGTCCCCGTGCGTGCCCAGCAGCCCGGGGTGCACGAAGTCCAGGTGAGCCA
>JAPPDQ010000296.1 GCA_028875495.1 Chloroflexota bacterium | reverse complement strand
CCCCAAACTCGAAGTCGTACGAGTATGTGCTCGCGCGGCGGGCAGTGCCCTTCCAGCGGACCGTCGCGTCCTTGTACCGGTCGTCGAACAGCCGGTTGGTCGCGTAGCTCATCATCGAGGAATTGAACAGCTCCTCGCAGACCGACGCAACGTCGAGGCGCAGATCGCCGAGGGGCTCGCTTGGCGTGGTGACAGGCTCGGGCACGCTGGGAGCGGACGTGACCGCGACGGGTTCAGGCGGCCTGACCGGCTCCGCGGGCTCCGGCACGGATGCAGTTACAGGGGACGGGGCCGGAGGCACACTCGGCGGGGGTGGCGGTTCCGGCACGCGAGGAGCGGGTGGAGGAACGGCTGGCTCCGGTGGTGTCGGCGTACTCGTTACTCTCAGCGGTGTAGGCCGAGATGGCGTACTGGGTGCGCTCGGCTTCGTAGGTGTCTCAGCAATCCTCATCGGCGCGGGCGCGGGACGGGACGGGGTAGGACGCTCAAAACCGGTGCGAGCGGGAGTTGGGGCTTGCGCTTGTGCGCTTCGGTGCGCGCGGGTTGGTTGTCGCGTCGTCGCGCTTGGCCTGGTCGCGGCGGGACGGGGCCGTTGGGCTGCCGGTCTCGGTCGCGCTTTTCGGGGCCTTCTGACTATTTTCTCCGACCCCGGTATCGCTTTAATGGCCTTGTCAACACTTTCGAGCAACTTTTGGGCCTTGTACAGTAATCTCTGCTGCTCGGCCATCAGCTGCTGTTGGCTTTCCTCGGTCTCCAGGTCGCCCCCGGCAAGTGAAGCGACAAAATTACGCTGTCCGACGTACTCCTCCATCTTCCTGTAAAATGCTCTTGGGGTCTCCCTTTTGGAGAGACTTGGAGCGGTGCTCCACGCCGATGCCGCTTCCGTCACCATTCCCTGGTTGCTTACGATGTCGGTCAACTCGTCCTGAATCGGGAACCACATCCTGTTCAGTATGTCTGCTCCGCCGTACTGCTCCACAAGAGTATCTTGCTTGTTGTATGCCCTTTGAACTACAAAACCCAGTCCTATGAGAAGAATGGAAAAAAGGGCGATGATGATGGCCAGCCCCTGGTGGAAATAGTTGTAAAGGAGCACGATAAAGATGATGCCCACTACGATGGTGAAGATTAAGGAACGTCTATAGGTCATAGTCGGTCACGCCGAGAGGTTCTTTCCAAGCGTATCGAACGAAAAATCTTCCGGTTCAGTCCACCATGCGGGCATCGGCGACGTACAGGCGCCTGGCGGACCCCTCGCAGGTCATCAGGCGGCCCTCGAACTCGATCTCCTCACCGATGCGCCCACCTATATCGGCGGCATCCTCCGTAGGAAGCTGCACGAATGCCTTCACCGTGCGGCTCCCGTACTGCTGCTTCACCTCGTAGACATCCAACTCGGCCTTCGTTCCGCCTCCGTCCCCGAAGTTGAAGTCGTAGGAGTACGAGCTCGCCCGCCGCACAGTCCCCTTCCAGCGGACCGGCGCGTCTTTGTACCGGTCGTCGAACAGACGGTTGGCCTCGTAACTCATTATCTTGGGATCGAATATCTCTTCGCACACCGACGCCACGTCGAGGCGCAGATCGGCCGGCGGGCCGCTCGGCCGGGAGGCTGGCTCCGGTTCGCTGGGAACCGGCACCGCCGCGACGGGTTCAGGCGGTTTGACGGGCTCCGGCACGGATGCAGTTACAGGGGACGGGGCCGAAGGCACACTCGGCGGGGGTGGCGGGACCGGCACGCGAGGAGCAGGCGGAGCAACCGCCGGCTCCGGCGGCGCGGGGGTATCCGTGATCCTTGAAGGAGCAGGTGTGGGAGGCGCGCTCGGCGTTATTGGACGTTCCGGTTCTGCGGGAACCCGAGTTGGCTCGACAGGTTCGGGTGGCTTCGGCGTATCCGTGATCCTCAGCGGTGTAGCCGAAGGGCGAGACGGCTGACGAGGCGCGCTCGGCTTCGTGGGTGTCTCGACGGCGCTCCTCATTGTTGCAGGCGCGGGACGGGACGGAGACGGTCGAGCGCTGACGGTTCGTGTGGGAGTCGCCGTCTGCGCATAGGTGGTTCCGCGTGCAGGGGTCGGCTGTCGCGTCGTCGTCCTCGATCCGGTCGTGGCGGGACGTGGCCGTTGAGCCGAAGGTCTGGGTCGCACGGCCTGGGCTCGTCTGACGGCCTCCTCGGAGCCCGGTATGAGTTTGATGACCTTCCTGGCCTCATCATGCAGCTCCCGGCTTATGAACAAGAGATTCTGCTGCTCGATTTCCTGCTGTTTGCGACTATCTTCCGTTGTGGAGGCACTCGCGACCAGGGCTGCAACTTTCGCCCTCTGGTTGACGTACCGTTCCATTCCCTGATGAAATGTGGCCGGTGTCTGCTGCTTGAAAAGGTTCGGAACGCCGGTCCACACCGATGACGCCGCCGTCACGCTCCCACCCATTCTCACCACCTCGGACAGCTCGTCTCGTACCGGAACCCACATCCTGTCCAGTAGGTCGGACTGCCGGTCCTTCTTCACCCGTACCTCGGATTTGCCGATTGCCCGCGTGGTCACGTACCCGGCCCCTACGACGATAAACGCCAAAACGATCGCCAGCCCGGGGGAAATCACAAAGGCCGGCACGAACAAGATAATGCCCGCGACGACGGCGATATTCCTGAGCGTGGTGTTGCTCATGTATCCGGTCCCTTAGTTGAACACCGGGAGCTGCTCGAACGTTCCGCCCACGATGGGCTTCGAGTCCAAGCCCAGGTACTGCTCCAGGATGGTCGAGTAGAGACCGCGGAAGTCATAGGTGTGCGCCAGGTCTTCACCATTGGCGAGCTTGGGCTGCTCCAGCGACGGGTACTCGGCGTACATCCCGCCCGACACCATGTTGCCGATGAGGAACGCGCCCCCACCAGACCCGTGGTCGGTGCCCGACCCGTTGTCTGCCAGCCTCCGTCCAAACTCCGTCCAGACGAGCATGAGAACGTTGTCCGCAGCGTCGTGCTCTTCGAGGTCCTGGAAGAAGTCGGCGATGGCGCGGGAAAGCTCGACCATGTCCTGCTCGTGGGTCATTTCCTGCCGCGAGTGCGTGTCATAGTCGCCGTGGCTCGTGTGGAAGACCCTCGTGCCCAAGTCGGCCAGATGTACGCGCGCAATGTCCCGCAGGCTCTTTGCCAGCGGGTTCGATGCGTACTCCACGTCCGACTTGTACATCGCCGGGGCCTTCTTCAGGTCATCCGCGCCGCTGAGCACTCCCTGGCCGGTCTCCGAAAGGTAGTCCATGACCGGCCCGGTGCCCGCCACCGGCGCGTACATCTTCTTGAACCGCTCCAGCGACAAGTTGCGACGGTTGGGATCCGGGATACTCGTCATCAGGCCATAGTTGTCGAGGTCGGCGACCGAGGTTACCGGAACGCCCTTTGACACGAACGACTGAGGCAGTCCCCGCCCGAAATTAACCCCGGTCAGGGAGTTCTCCTTGTCGGGGTCCATCTCGCCGATGGCCTGTCCGAGCCAGCCCTCGGTGGCGATGGTCTCCGGCTCGCACGTGTGCCAGATGTAGGTGCTGCGGAAGTGCGACCGGCTGGAGTCCGGGTACCCAACTCCCTGCACGACCGCCATCTTGCCCGCATCGTACATCTCCTTGAGCGGCATGGCATGCGGGTTGAACGCCAGCGTGTCGTCGATTGGTAACACCTCGTCTTCAGAGAAGGCGAGGCCGGGACGAGCGTCGCGATAGAGCGGATTGGTGTAGGGAATGACCGTGTTCATGAAGTCGTTCCCGCCGACCAACAGCACGATTACCAGTACGGGGTCTCGCTCTGCGGTTGTCATTACGGTTCTCCTTTCGTGAGAACGCTTACGATTCTGCGTACGGTGCCGCCCGTCTATCCGAACTGGAACTCCCGCGTCGATACGATCAGCTGAAGCATGTTGACGATTCGCTCGTCGGTCGCCTCACGGTTGCCGTTGAAGACCACGTTGCCCTGGGCCGCCGCCTCGGCGATCAGTTCCTGCCGCGTGTCGTCCTCCACCTCGATGGGCCCGATGAGATCGAGACAGCCATCCACAAGCTCTTCCGGCGTCAGCGTGTTGCCATTCCGACCTCGCAGGCGCTCGATGATGTCCCGGATGCCCGGCTTGTCGGGATCGGACACCTCATCGACGGCGAAATTCACGCGCTCGTTCAGCGTGCCGCCGTTGATCCAGCCTGACCCCGTCTGCCAGCCTTCGACCGTCAGGGGCCCCATAAGCTGCTGTCCCATGAGCGCGGTCGCCCCGGCATAATGGTCAATGCCCGGGTTCGCCTCGCGGTACGTGCCGATGAGCTTCAGGACGCCGCCCACGAGCTCGGTCGGACTCTTTACCTTGGCGAATCGCGCGTTCTTGAAGAAGTCGGAGTTGAACAGCACCTGCAGCATGTGGGCGATGCTTCCGCCCGACTCGAAGTAGGCCGCCATGAGCGTGTCGATCGCCTCAGGGTCCTGCGGCGGTATCTCGTTCCACGCGGCAACGGGGGGCTCGTCGGCCACGAACAAGTTGTACAGGTGCCGGGATAT
>JAPPDQ010000288.1 GCA_028875495.1 Chloroflexota bacterium | reverse complement strand
TGCGGGGTGCCTCGTACACGCCATTGTGGCGTCCGAGGTAGCAGGAGTCGTGGTAGGTCAGCGTCGTGTCGATGGTGACGAGTGGCTTAACCTTCCCTTCGGCGATGAGGTCGGCGACAAACTCGCTGTAGTGCAGCACTTGGTAGTTTCCGCCGAGGTGCGGATACTCGTTCTTGATCGTGTTGAAGCAGTGCGGGCAGGTGGTCACGATCTTCTTTACGTCATAGCGGGTGAAAATCTCGATATTCTGCTGCGCCATGATCTGGTAGAGGTACTCGTTGCCCATGCGCCGCGCCGGGTCGCCCGTGCATCCCTCCTCGTCGCCGAGTATCGCGAAATCGACCCCTGCGCGCTTCAGGACGGACGCCATCGAGCGGGCGACGCTCTGGCTCCGTTTCTCCAGCGCTGCCGTGCATCCGACCCAGAAGAGTACCTCCGCCGTTGGGTGTTGAGCCAAGGTCGGCACGTCGAGGCCGTCGGCCCAGTCCGTGCGGGTGTATGTCGTCCCACGCCAGGGGTGGCCGCGCTGCTCCATGCTCATGAGGGCGTTCATGCCCGTTTCGGGTATCTCCGCCCGCTCCATCGTGAGGTTTCGCCGCATGTCCACGATCAGGTCGATGTGCTCCACCCCGACCGGGCACTCCTGCACGCACGCGCCACAGGTCAGGCAGTCCCACAGGGCCTCCTGCCCGATCCACGGGCCGATAAGGGGTTTGGCGTCGCCATGGCCGCCATTGCCGTTGGCTGTGCCGGGCCCGACTTCGAGGAGGTGCTCCTTGAGGTTCTCTGCTATGTGCATGGGCGAAAGCGTCTTGCCGCTGATATTGGCCGGGCAGACCTCGGTGCAGCGTCCGCAGACCGCGCAGGCGTAACCGTCGAGCAGCTGCTTCTGCGTGAAGTCGCGCACGTTCGCCGCGCCGAAGACCTCGGCAGTTTCGAGATCGAGTGGCGTGGAGAGCGTTCCCGGCGCTTCGAGGGAGCGGAAGACAAATGAGAGCGGCGCGCCCACGAGATGGATGTGCTTGGACATGGGGATGTAGACGCCAAACCCCAGGATGATGACCACGTGCCCCCACCAAGATATGGCGTGGAGGGCGTTGGCAAGCTCGGCGCTCAGCCCCATGCCGGACAGGGCGTTGCCGAGCGCGCCGCCAACGATCGCCGCAGCCGTCGGGCCGTCCCCGCCGGAGGCGACGTACATGGCCTCTGCGAGGATGGACAGCACCATTAGTCCCGCGATGAGCAGGAGAATGATCGCCGACTCCCACTTCTGGGTCAGGTCGAAGCTGAGACGACGGGGCGTGGCGACCCATCTGCGTATGGCCGCCCACACGATGACGACAAGGAAGATCGTTGCCAAAATGTCCAGGTATATTGCTGCGACTCGGACGCCCGTGTCGGTGAGAATAGTCTCGGAAAACTGCGGCGATGCCGCGTCCCCGAAGATGAACACGACGTAGCTCGCTGTGAATGAGAGGAATCCCCAGAAGATGAAGAAATGAGCGAGCCCGGCCAAGTCGCGTCGGAGTGACACCCGCTGCAACACCTTGCTCTGACCGAATATGAGGGGAATGGCCCCAACTATGCGACGTATGGGTTGGTCGAATCGGTCGGCGGGACGGCCCAGCAGAATGAGCCGGAATACTCTGTGATAGAGAATGAAGCCCGACGTCCCGAAGGCGATCAGGGCGAGAGGGTACAGCGCGACCCACGTCGGAATGACGCCGAACACACTGTCAGGGGGAACCACGCTTTAGCCTTCCGTTCGCCGAGAGTGCGGGGAGTGTACCAAACACGGGGAGCGAGGCCAATTCGTAGCTGGAATAGGGTGTTGTAGGAAAACTTGCGCCGTCTGTGTGTCATCATGGGAAGCGGCAAGGGGACGTTCAAACCCCTAACTAGTCACCTAGCAACACGATCCCATAAAGGTCCACAAATACGAGCAGATTTTCTCATTTCGAAAGGTCAGCGAATGCACCCACTGACCGAATCTGAATGAATTGGCACAGATTCTCGACTATTCACCTGACAAGACGGGGTACTTTAAAGGTAGAGGAAATATTGGCATTGGCCGAAATCGCATCCCACGAGGAGAGTCGGACATGAACGCAGACAGGCTGGAGGAAGTTCTGACGAAGTTTGAGAAGGGAGGCTGTAATGACGACAATGTGGAGGACAACGAGATAGAGCATTGCCGCGATATGGGTTGGATAACACCACTTGGCAATATCGACAACGGTAGAACAGATTGCTGGGTTCTAACACCTGCGGGTCAGGACAAACTATGGGAGCTTCGGCATGATCGAGTACCACAATCTTGCCCCTAACAGAATCTCCCTAGGCAGAGTTCGAGAGGGTGTCGATGCCCAAGATCGGTACTAGGCTCATCCTCGGAACGCGATAAGCACCGCTCCGGCGGTTGCGAGCCAGAGGACGATGGCGATGATGAGCGGCGCGTCGGTCAGGATGATGTCCTCCGGGGTCTCGCCGAGGTCCTTGCGCCGGACGAGGTAAAGGTAGCGAAACAGGCCGTAGACGACGAACGGCGCCGTCAGCAGCATTGCGTGGTTATCGGGCAGGTTCTCGGATGCTACCGTGTAAAGAGTGTAGGCCACGAGTGCGGCGGAAGCGGCGACCGTGATGAGCTGGTCGAGAACGGGTAGGGTATAGGCCCTGAGAATATCCCGCTGCCCTTGGGCCTGATCGCCCGCGACGGCAAGTTCGCTCCGTCGCTTTGACAGCACGACGAACACCGCTGCCAGACCTGTGCAGATGTAGAGCCATGGCGATATGGGTGATCCGATGACGACCGCCCCCGCGACGGCCCTGAGAATGAATCCCCCGCTGATCGTGAACACGTCGACCAGGACGACTCTCTTCAAGCCGAACGAGTAGAGCAGCATCGCTGCGAGATAAACCAGCGTGATGAGCCCAAACAGTGGTTCAAGGAGGTACGAGGCTACAAGCGCGGGTACACCGATTGCTACGGCGGCGACTATTGCCACGGGAATTGGGAGCGCTCCGGAGGCGATGGGACGGTGGCGTTTCTTCGGATGCCGCCGGTCTTCCTCTCGGTCCATGAGATCGTTGACGATATACACCACGCCGCTGAGTGCGCAGAACAGGAGGAACGCGGCGGCGGTCCTCGCGAAGAGGTCGAGCGCGGTCTCGAGATTGGCAAGATTCCACGCACGTTCGACGGTGAAGAAGAGCGCCATGAAGACGAGCAGGTTCTTCGACCACTGCTTCGGGCGCAAGGTGAGAATGAAGGCGGCCAAAGGGCCCGTCTTCGCGGAGGTACTCATGCGAAGATGGTAGTTGGCCGAGCTTGGGCGAGTCAATGTCATTCGCGGTCAGGGATTAGGAGGCAGACGTTCACGACGGACGGGACGCCAAGACCGTAACCGTTCAGACTCCGTGACAACGCACCATACGCACGAACTTCGATATACCCGCGAAGAGCCTGCCACGTACCACGATACGGGAGAGACCTCTGCGCAACCATCATACCGGCGAAGGCCGGTATCCAGTGCACAACCGTCATACCCGCGAAAGCGGGTACCCACAGGTTCATCTCATCAACTCTGAGCAGTCACATCGTTTGTCCCAGACTTGACAGACAAGAACACTTGTGCCACACTACATATAGGCGACTCGGAACCGAACGGTGTGTCGGCCTCGAAAGTTACAAAATGTTACGGAATGTTACAAATTTTAAGAAATCTGCCGGTTGGACAGTTGCTCGGGGCCTCCCGAACAAGGCCGTAGCTTTCAGCCCATCAACTTTACAATAACAACGCAATTGTCATGATATGTCCGACGATGTCCGTCTTTTTTAAGAGTCCTCCCCAGCTGTTCAGAGTTCGTGAGTGCGCTCGATAACCGGAACCGTCGCATACCGCGAAAGAACGTCATCCTGTGCTCCGATACGGGACGGGTATCCCTACGGATGGGGGATATTCCTCTCATCAACTTTGAACAGTTGCCGCACCGCAGAGTTCATTGACCCTCATACGGGCGCGGTGCTATTCTGTTCGTTGGATGGTGAGCGTGGCCAAGTAGGTTAAGGCGCCAGGTTGTGGCCCTGGAGATCGAGGGTTCGAATCCCTTCGCTCACCCCACCTGCTTCTTCAACCCGTCTCGGACAAGCGCCTGTAGCTCAGTGGATAGAGCACCGGTCTTCGGAACCGGGTGTCGGGGGTTCGAATCCCTCCAGGCGTGCCACCCAATCCGTATTCCCCGGATCCCTTCGGCATCCGTGCCGTCCACCCCCTGACAGCGGTAGGTAAAACGGATTTGTAGCTATGATTCAACCCCGTCACTCTGTCATTCCGAGCGTAGCGAGGAATCTATAATGTTGTGCCACCGTCATGACATGATTCCGGCTACAGAGCTGAGTTCCGAAGACGAGTACTTGAGATTCCTCACTCCGCTTCGCTGCGTTCGGAATGACAGAATTTCAACAGAGCCTCGTGCCGCTCCCTTTTGAATATTACAGCCAAATTGAGAGGCGCGTATCCCCTCTCCCGTCGTGGG
>JAPPDQ010000427.1 GCA_028875495.1 Chloroflexota bacterium | reverse complement strand
ATTGAGAAAATCAACGCGTGAAAATCCCCTCTCCCGTCGTGGGAGAGGGTTAGAGCCTGCCCCGTACTCTATACGGGGGTGAGGGTGACTTCCCGGAGCACACTCATCCGTTTTATGCAACCAACCTCAGAAACAGGACACTCCTCCCATAATCAAGCCCATGCCCTTCACCTCCGAACATGAGATGTTCCGCGACCTCGTCCGACGCTTCGTGCAGGACGAGATAACCCCGCATGTCGACGACTGGGAGGAGCACGGCGAGATACCGCGTGACCTGTTCCGTCGCATGGGTGAACTGGGACTTCTCGGCATCGAGTATGAAACTCAACACGGCGGGGCGGACGCCGATTTCTGGATGACGGTCGTGCTCGCGGAAGAACTGGCACGGTGCCGTTCAGGGGGCGTGGCGTTCAGCGTAATCGTCCATACCGACATGTCCTCGCCGTGGCTGGGCCGTGTCGGGACGGACGACCAGAAACAAAGGTACCTTCCCGACATTACCGGCGGACGAAAGGTCTGCGCGCTTGCGATTACCGAGCCGGGTGTGGGCTCCGACATGGCCTCCCTCGAAACGCGCGCCGTGCGTGACGGTGACGACTGGATAATCAACGGCGCCAAGACCTACATCACCAACGGGGTCTATGGCGACCTCTACTTCGTCGCCGCCAAGACGCGCGACACTGGCCCAAAACACCAACGCCTCTCTCAGTTCTTGGTAGAGGCGGGAACGCCGGGCCTGAAGGTCAGCCGGAAACTCAGTAAGACGGGGATGTGGGCATCGGACACGGCGGAACTGGTCTTCGAGGACGTCCGGGTGCCTCACGCGAATCTGCTCGGCGAAGAGGGCAGGGGGTTCTACCAGCTCGCCTCGGGCCTCCAGCGCGAGAGGCTGCTGTCTGCCGTACTTAGCGTGTCGGCGGCAGGCCAAGCCCTCGACGACACATTAGAGTTCCTCAAGAACCGTGAGTCATTCGGCAAGCCGCTTGCCGAGTTCCAGGCGCTCCGGCACCGCATCGCTGACATGGCAGTCGACGTGGAGGCGGCCCGACGCCTGACCTACACTGCGGTCGAGGCATTCGCGAGTGGTGCCGACTGCGTGACCGAGGTCTCCATGGCCAAGCTCTATTCCACGGAGATGGCGAACCGCATCGCCTACGAGGCAGTCCAGATGCACGGCGGTCTGGGCTACATGCGCGAGCTCCCCGTCGAGCGATTCGCCCGCGACTACCGCCTCTGGACCATCGCCGCTGGCACCTCCGAGATGATGCGGGAGATCATCGCCAAGCGGCTGCTGGGTTAGAAGCTGCTCCGTTGTCTTAGGTTCCCGCTTTCAAAGACCATCCAACCTGTCACTGCTACGAAAATAGACCCGTAGCATCCCCACCGTCATTCCTGCGGAGGCAGGAATCCATCTTCAGTGCCTCGCCATCAGTCCTTCAAAGAACGGAGGAACCAACGCCATTTTCATTCCAGGTGGTGAGGGTGACAACCCTCATGAAATATTCCGAACGCAGCGCAGCCCCACCTGTCATTCCGAACGCAGCGCAGCGGAGTGAGGAATCTAAGGTGGTTGCTCTCGCGACGCATTCCCTAACTTTGGAGCGGTCCCAATCGCCAAGTGATGACACCCTGGAGTCCTCGTTACGCACCAAATGACAGACGTTCATGCCAGGGATACAACAGTTCCCAAATGGGAGAATCCTATTCAAATCTCCGCACTTGCCTCCGAGAAAGACTCCCCATCCCATACTCCTATTTGACACACAAGAACTAATGTACGATACTGCGTATAAGCAGTTGACCACGGCCCAATCAGACCATAACGAGAGACGACGCAGAGTGCACAAAATGGCACAGATAGAAGAGAGCTTTTTCGACATACCGCTGCCCTCCATTCGCCAACTCACGTCATCGCCATCATCCTGCAGTGCCATCGAACTTTACAATAACGACGGAAATGCAACAAAATGCAACACCATGCAACAAATTTTCAAGAATTGCTTAGGATAGATGGTCTCTCACGCCTCCCCGTCCAGACCGCTCAATGTGGCATCAGAGAATGCCGCGTGTGCCACTGACAACCACCCTGCGCGCTGAGTTACGAAGACCTATACTCCCGCGAGAATGAAGAGAAAGGTCAGCGTTACCCGACTCCACAGTTACGTTAGCTGCCGCCAGTCGTCTTCGACCTGCTCGAAGCGCTCGTGAAGCTCCCGCACGGTGTCGTCGGGGATGGGCAGGTGGTTGGATACCAGGTCGATGTTCGATTTCAGATGATCGACGTTGTGGGTGCCGGTGATTATCGTGGTGACCGCGGGTTCGGCAAGGGCGAAGCCGGTTACGAGGCGCACCTTGTCGTCCAGGTCGTGCTCGAATGGGCCCTCTGCCTTCATCAGCTGGGAACGCCGGAAGTACTCGTCAGCGTAAGGGTAGGGGCTCTCATCCTTCCACCATGCTCCGTTGGCGACCGGACGCTTGAGGATCACCCCCATGTCCGCCTCCTCCGCCATGTCGAACAGACCCTTCGTGCGGGCGTGCTGCTCCGTGACGTTGTAGCTGGTCTGGAGCGTCGCGAAGATGCCGCTCCTGACGGCCCACTTTGCCGCCTCGTTATCGCCGCTGAAGCTGACGAAGCGGGTCTTCCCCGCCTCACGGGCACGAACGGCCGCGTCGATTACGTCCCCTCGCTCGAGCACCTCAACGTCGCATGAGTGAAGCTGGACGATGTCCACGTAGTCGGTCTGCAGCAGCCTCAGACTGCGGTCGATAGAATGCTCTATGGTCTCAGGTGTCCAGCTTTCATCCGGCGCGTCTCCCACTGCGTGCCCCGCTTTTGTCGCCAGCACGTACTCGTCCCGGCGATGCGAGACCACCTCGCCTATGAGGCCCTCCGTATCGCCATAGCACGCTGCCGTATCGAGGAAATTGATGCCGTTGTCCAGGGCTTCATGCAAGACCCTCGAAGCTGCGGACACGTCGCCGCCCATCCGGTCCTGGCGCGAAATCTCCGCCAGTCCAAGTCCGAGAGGTGTGATCTTCAGACCGGTCTTTCCAAGTTCCCGAAGTTCCATGTCACATACTCCCAGCGAGGTGAGGTCAACTCAAATGACCGCGGAGTGCGGTTTAGAGCATGGCCTTGAGGCCACGAACGGCGGCAATGCGCCGCTCCGCGATACGAGCGGCTGCTGCGTTGGTAGTGATGCCCTCCGAGCGAGCCGTCTCGATCACGTCCAGCGTCGTCCGGTAGATTCGCTTGGTAAGCTCCAACGCCCGGTCCTTGCGATAGACGCCCCCAATCTCGGAGCCGACATTAATGATCCCGCCCGCGTTAACGACGTAGTCGGGCGCGTACGTCATGCCGCGCTCTTCGAGCAGGTCGCCGTCAGCGTCCGAGAGCAGTTGGTTGTTCGCCCCGCCCGCCACGATCTCGCACCTGAGGCGAGGTATGGTGTCGCCGTTCAGCACCCCGCCCAGAGCGCATGGGGAAAAGATATCGCACTCGGCATCGTAGATGTCGTCGGGTTCCACTACGATCGCGCCCATGTCGGCGGCCTCCTGCCGGGCGCTCTCGAAGATGTCAGTCACAACCAGCTTGGCCCCCTCTTCAAGGAGATGCGTGGCCGTATTGGAACCGACGTGGCCGAAGCCCTGCAATGCCACCGTTCGGCCCGATAGGCTCTCATCGCCCCACGTCGCCTTCGCCGCCGCCTTCATGCCGAGATAAACGCCCAGCCCCGTCATGAGTGAGGTGTCGCCGCTCCCGCCGAGTGATTCCGGCAACCCGACGACGTGCTCCGTCTCTTGGGCGATGTACTCCACGTCGCGGGGTGTCATGCCCACGTCCTCGGTCGTGACGTACCGCCCTCCGAGCGAGTCGACATGCCGCCCGAAGGCGCGAAGCATCGCCTCGTTCTTGTCGGTGTGCGGGTCGGCCATGATGAGGGCCTTGCCCCCTCCGAGGTCGAGGCCCGCGACGGCGGACTTGTAGGTCATCGCGCGGGACAGGCGAAGCACGTCCATGATGGCGTCGTCCTCGCTCTCGTGCGGCCATACCCGAAGACCTCCGCAGGCGGGGCCGAGGGTCGTATCGTGGATCGCTATGAAGGCCCGGAGACCCTGCGACGGCTCGTGGCAGATGAGTAGCTGCTCGTGGCCGTGGGCCTCCATGTATTCGAGGATTTCCATGAGTTACCTTTAGCGCAGATAGGCGCGTCGAACCGAAATTGAAGCGTGGCGGACACTGATATTATATGAGCGCCGCTAGAGCGGCACAACCGAAATCACGATTTGAGGCACGTATGGCACAAACGGTAGATGTGGCCGTCATAGGCGGAGGAATTGCGGGATGCGCCGCAGCCTACTATCTGACTCGCGAAGGTCTGGACGTGGCGGTGATTGAGCATCAGGGCATCGGCAACGCCGCGTCCGGCTATGCGCTCGGTCTCCTCAACCCACTTTCCGGTGCCCTTATTCCCGGTCGATTGGCGGCGTTCGCAAGAGAGGCATTCGATGAGCACCTCAAGCTGTGGCCACGGCTTGAAG
>JAPPDQ010000313.1 GCA_028875495.1 Chloroflexota bacterium | reverse complement strand
CTCTTCAACGACATCGCCAACGGCAAGCGCCTCACCATCTACCAGGGACTTGATCCGACAAGCCCCAACATGCACATCGGCCACCTCGTGGGCCTTCGAGTCCTCCGCTGGTTCCAGCTTCACGGCCATCACGTCATTCTCCTGATAGGCGACTTCACCGGTCGCATCGGCGACCCGTCCGACCGCCCCGAGGCCCGCAAACGCCTCACTCACGCGCAGGTGCTCGAAAACGCCGAGACATACACGGGTCAGTTCTCAAAGATCTTCGACCTCGATGGCGAGAATCCGGCAGAGATCCGGTTCAACGGACACTGGCTCGACAACATTTCCCTCGCTCAGTTCGTCGAGATCATGGACAAGTTCACCGTCCAGCAGCTCCTCGAACGAAGCATGTTCCAAGAGCGCCTGAAGAACCAGGAGGCCCTCTACCTCAACGAGATGATCTACCCCATCCTGCAGGGGTACGACTCCGTAGCGATGGAGGTCGACGCCGAGCTCGGCGGGTCCGACCAGCTCTTCAACATGATGCGGGGTCGAGACCTCACGGACGCATACCTCGGCAAGACCAAGCACGTCCTCACAACCCAGCTCCTGGAAGGGCTCGACGGTCGCAAGATGAGCAAGACTTATGGCAACACCGTCGACCTGAACGAAGACCCAGTCCCCATGTTCTTCAAGCTCACCCTCGTCCAGGACTCCAAGCTCCCGCGCTTCATGCAGGTCCTCACCGACCGCGCGGACGACGAAATCGCCGCCATCGAGGAGCGCGCCAAGACCGAACACAACATGATCGACGCGCGCCAACAGTTCGCCCACGACATCGTCACGATGCTTCATTCGGAGCAGGCCGCCGACGAGGCCCAGCGAGAGTTCCAGCGCGTCGTCAACGAGGGCGAGCTGCCATCCGACATTCCCGACCTCCACGTCCCGCCCGACACCCACCGCGAAGACGGCGTTGGAGTCGTCGATCTCCTGGCCCTCAGCGACCTCGTGCAGAGCAAGAGCGACGCCCGCCGCCTCGTCCAGCAGGGCGGCATCCGCATCAACGGAGAGATGGTCGAAGATCCCCGCTCGTCAGTGCCCACATCCAGACTCGCAGGTGCTCTAGTCAAAATCGGCAAACGAGGCTACGTCCGCGTCAGGGTAGGGTAGTGCCCTAGAGACATTCCCTCTCTCGCCCGACCGGCGAGGTCTCCCCTCTCCCGTCGTGGGAGAGGGCTAGGGTGAGGGTGACTCCCCCCGAAAGGCTCATCCGCCCTTTAGGACGGACTTCGAGGAGGGAACACGAAGAGCGACCTCACCGTATCCGCAGCATAACCCGACGTACCGCGTCCACCAGGGCGTCGATCTCCGTCTCCGTCGTCAGCGAGCACAGCGCCCCAGCCGCCTTCGTCTGCATGAGTATGCCCTCGTTGAGCAGCCCCGTGAACAGCTTCTGCTGCATCTCCCGGTCGGCCCTCAACACCGAGCGGTAGTCGATGATCGGCTCTTCCGTGAAGTGGATGCCGAACAGCGACCCGATCCCCGTCACTTGCACCGCGATGTCAAGCTCATCGAACACCGCCTTCAGCTTCGCGCGCAGCATATCCCCCAGCGCGTTCATGCGCTCGAAGACCTCCGGCGTCAGCTGTTCCAGCGTCGCCAGTCCGCCGACCATCGTCATCGGGTTCGCGTTGAACGTCCCCGCGTGGGACACCACCGGCCCGTCGGTCGGGTCGCACAGGTCCATCAGGTCGGCTCGACCGCCCCAGGCCCCCACCGGCATCCCCCCGCCGATCACCTTCCCGAACGTCGTCATGTCCGGGATGACGCCCATCTGTTCCTGCGCGCCGCCCCGCGAGAGCCGGAAGCTCTGCACCTCGTCGAATATGAAGATCAGCCCCAATTCCGTCGTCAGGTCGCGCAGGAACGCTAGGTACTCCGCGTCCGCGGGTAGATACCCGAAGTTCGACAGCACCGGTTCGATGATGACGCACGACAACTCGTCTGCGTTCTCGCGCAGGATCCGCTCCGTCGACTCGATGTCGTTGTAGTGCAGGGTGATCACGTCATCGACCACGCTCGGCGGCTGACCCGGCCACTCGGCAACGCTGGTGGGTTCCACCGGATCGAGCGCGTCGAGCGGACTGTAGACGCTCACCGACACGTACTCGTGGTTCCCGTGGTACCCGCCCTCGATCTTGGCGATCTTGTGCTTGCCCGTGAAAGCCCGTGCCGCGCGGATGGCGTTCAGCGTCCCCTCCGTGCCCGAGTTCGTGAACCGCACCTTCTCAACCGACGGCACCCGCTCGCACAGCACCTGCGCCAGCCGTACCTGCGACTCGTGCGGCGTGCTGTAGCTGAGTCCGTCCAGTGCCTGTTCCCTGACCGCCTCGACTACCCTGTCATTGGAGTGACCCAGCACGTAGGTCGTTGCGTTCAGCATGAAGTCAAGGTACCGGTTCCCGTCCACGTCGACGACGTGATGCCCCTCCGTTCTATCGACGAAAAACGGGTACGGCCCAAAATACGCCGTCCCACGAGAGCTTCCACCGGGTAGATACCGCTCCGCCTCTGCCTGAAGCTCCGCCGACCTCACCGTCGAGGCCATATATCGTTCAACTTCCGAGTCCATATATTCCCCTTCGTCTACTCTGCCTGAACCGTCCCGCCCCCATCCGTCATTGGTATTGAATCAAGCCCCGGCAAACCTGTCGTAGGGGCGACCCTTGTGGTCGCCCTTCTTCGCTGGGTGTTGTGGCCCGTAGCCCCCAACCTGTCATTCCGAACGCAGCGCAGCGAAGTGAGGAATCTAAAATCATCGCCTTCCAAGACTCACCCGCATTCGCATTTCTTTCCTCTTTCTACTTTCTTCCCCTCTGCGCTCTCCGCGCCCTCTGCGGTGCAACTCCTCGCAGGCACTACTCCGCCTGAAACGTCCCGTTCACGTCCCGCTTCCTTCGCAGCCCCACCAACACCTCATTCAGACTTCCCGACCGAAACCCCTCCAAATCCAGCGTCACATACGAATACCCAATCTCCCTGAACCGCTCGATCACTCCCCGCCGCGTCTCCTCATCGAGCAATATACGAAAATCCTCGGCCCCGACCTCGATGCGCGCGACCGAGTCATGGTGCCGCACCCGAAGCCGCTCGATACCCAGAGATCGAAGATACTCCTCCGCCTCCGCGATCCGCGCCAGCGCCTCGACCGTCACCGGCGTCCCATACGGGATCCGCGAGGACAAACACGCCTGGGCCGGCTTGTCCCACGTCGGCAGACCCATGGCGCGTGACTGCTCCCGTATCTCCGCCTTCGTCAGACCCGCCTCCACCAGCGGACTCCGCACCCCACGCTTCTTCGCCGAGTTGATGCCCGGTCGAAAATCTCCCGTGTCGTTCAGATTGTGCGCGTTGATGATCTGCGAGTATCGCGCTTCCGGCAGCGTCGAGAGGTGTGTGTACAGCTCCTCCTTGCAGAAGAAACAACGGTTGGGATCATTGACTTGGTAGTCCTCCCGCTCCACCTCCGCGGTCTCGATGACCCGATGGTTCAGCCCAAGCGTAGCGGCCACCTGAACCGCCCCCTCAAGCTCCGACCGTGCGAGGCTCGGCGACTTCGCCGTCACCGCAAGCGACTCATGCCCAAGCACCTCATTCGCTACTGCGGCGAGGAACGTGCTATCCACCCCTCCCGAATACGCAACGATGACATGCCGCATCTCGGCTAGGCTTGTCTTGAGCGCGGACAGCTTCTCATCCAAGCTCGTTTTCGCTGAGGCAACCATGGTGTCAACCATACTACCACGACACCCATAGATATGAAGGTTCGAGTAGATTTACCCGCATTTGGGCAAGGGAAAGATCGTTACGGACGCTCTCTCCGTGCGTCCATACGGATAGGTAATCCTGCCATCACCAACCGTCATTCCCGCGGAAGCGGGAATCCACAATCCCCTCTGTGTACTCCGTGCTCTCTGTGGTGAGTCTTCTTATCCCCTCTCCCGTCGTGGGAGAGGGAGAGGGTAATTCCTTCTCAGTGTCGTCTGTGCTCTCTGTGGTGAATCTTCCCTCACCCCGCGTGCGTCAGCATCCGCAGCCGGTCGCCCTCCGTCCAGAACTGCTCCATCTTGCAGAGAAACTCCTCGAAAGTCTCCTCCGGCGTGGACTCGGTCGTGTCGAGCGTAAACTTGTTAACGATGGCTGACCGCGCGAACTCCTCATCGAACCGCTGCAGCACAAGCTCGATGTCCTCGTCTCGCACGACCCCGTCCGGGTGTGGCGCACTCCTCATTCGACTCCGCACGACCTCCGCCGACGCCCTCACCAGAACAAGCACCGTATCCGGCCTATACTTCATAAGCCCCTGCTCGACGTTCTGCGCCTCCACGCGACGGTCGCCCGGCTCCCTCGGACGGCCATACCCAAAGTACATCGGCGCATAGATCATCTCGTCGATGTGATGACCGATGTGAAGCCCGCCGAAGTCCGTCGACGTCATCGGTCGGATCGGTGTGTGGTAGTACAGGGTGTACCGGATGAAAAGCTCCTTCAGCTTCTGCGTCATCTCCAAAATCTGA
>JAPPDQ010000284.1 GCA_028875495.1 Chloroflexota bacterium | reverse complement strand
TGATGTTCTCGCCGGACAGCGCGATCGACGGTGCTGTCCTCGATGTCATCCTACGCAAGGCCGAAGACATTCGAAAAGCAACCGGTGTAACCGTGCCACTTCCTGACGAACGTGGTCCGGTTACTGACGCCCTGATGGCTTCGATGATGCTCCGTAGGGGCGGTCGAGAGCAGATGGCGCTCGACTTGCGTCTAGAGGATGGAACCAGCCTTGTCGAAACCCGTTGGCGGGATGCGTCCGAAAAGGAGAAGCGCTCTAGGGCTCGTTTTGCCCAGCACGCGATGAAACCACAGGAAGTGGCTCCAGATTGGAAGAAGGCCGGGAATCTCCTCGGTTCCCCCAAAGTGGCTCGGCGTTTTGTCGAGCGCGTAATGTCGGTGTTCGGTGTTCCTCTCGAGATGCGACGGTCGGTTCTCATGGCCCATCTCCACGCATTAGAGGGAGGACTTCGTGAGCGCCTCGCGCAACACGGCCTGCCCCAATCCGTGCGGCTCGCTCCCTCCGAGCCAGCCCCGCCCGACACCACATTGCTGACCCGTACACATCCTTTGACCGTAGCTCTTGCTGAGTCGGTTGTGGACGGAGCCCTTGACCCGGAATCCCAGTCCGGGCTACGGATAGGCCGGGTGGGGGCGTGGCGGACCGCGGCCGTGAACAGGATGACGAGAGTCGTGCTGTTGAGGATACGTTTCAAGCTAACGGTTCATGCAAGGAAGGAACGTCTGCTGCTAGCCGAAGAGGCCGCTCTAGTCGCATTGAGTGGCGGCACCATTATTGCATCAGACGCTGCTGCGAGAACCCTTTTCGAGACCCCCGCCGCTGGTGATCTAGCTTGGGGCGCACGAGACCGGTTCGTCCGACGGGCCCGCGAGGCCCTGCCGAACCTCATAACAGGTCCCATTGCCGCATTCGTTCGCGAGCGTAGCAATGATCTGGCAGACGACCATGCTAGGCTTCGGGCTACCGCAGGATCCGTCCCCCGCGTGAGCGTGGAAGGCATCCAGCCGCCAGACGTCATCGGCTTATTTGTCCTGCTGCCTAGCGAGGCGTGATTCGTGGCAAGGGGAGACACCACCGACCTCTCGGCTTGGCCATCCCTAGCGCTGGAGGGCAATCTTATTGCGCCAGCGATGGTTGCGAAGATCGACCGCCGAGAAGCCCAGGAGCAGACCGAAGACAGTTATGGGGTTCGCAAGGGGCTAACCATCAGGGAAGAAATCTCCTTAGCGTTCCGTGTTGGCCAAGCACACTTCTATGCGTTCGACAAGTTGCAGTCGCCATCAGTGGAAGCAACGCGACGCTTCACGAGTGCGTTCCTGAAGGAGACATTCGCGTTCTCAGACCTTAAGGACGCTTCCGGCACGATCGCCTGCATTGCCGGCAGCCGTGTTCCAGTTGTCGTCGTACCCCCGTCAGAGTCGCTCGACAGAAAAAGTCCCACCCTCTCAAATCATCGCTCGCGCTCTCCCGCATTCGCACTTCAGGACTACTTGAACGACCATGAAGAAGCGCTTTGGGGCCTAGTTGGCAATGGCACCCAGCTACGTCTGCTGCGTGATAATGCCTCGCTTACCCGTCATGCCCATATCGAGGCCAACCTGACACAGATCTTTGCGAATGAAGATGTTGCTTCATTCGCGGCGCTCTGGCTGATCATCCATCGTTCTCGCTTCGGGGCACTTGGAACACCAGTAAACGACTGTGCCCTGGAGAGGTGGCGCGAGAGCGGGGCACGAGAGGGCGAGGCTGCGCGCGACAGGTTGGCCGCCCAAGTGAAGGTGGCACTCCGAGTTCTTGGTTCCGCCTTTCTCAGTGCAAACCCTAGCTTGGCCGCACAGCTTCGGTCGGGTGAACTTCCTCTATCGACATGGTTCAATGAACTCTTACGTCTCGTCTACCGGCTCATCTTTCTGATGGTGGCCGAAGATCGGAACTTGCTCCATCCGCCTAGCGCCAAGACGAGCGCGCAAAAGCTCTATGGGGAAGGCTACAGTCTGACTGCTCTCCGATCGCAGTGTATGCGACGGGAGACATGGGACCGGCACCATGACCGGTATGAAGCCATGAAGGTGGTCTTTCGAGCTTTGGCAACTGGAGAAGATGCTCTCGCGCTACCGGCCCTAGGAGGACTCTTCTCCACCGATGAGCTACCACATCTTGGTTCGGCCCTCCTACACAATAGCGCGTTCATGGAGGCTGTCTATCGTCTCTCCTGGCTTTCGGAGCGAAGTGGCATCGTTCCGGTTAACTGGCGCGCGATGGAGACTGAGGAACTCGGCTCAGTGTACGAGACGCTCCTAGAGCTTCAGCCACAGTTAGCGGATGACGGCCGCGCACTCATCTTCGCAACCGACGTCTCGGAGAAGAAAGGCAATCAGCGCAAGACCACCGGTTCTTACTACACTCCAGGCAGTCTCGTGCAGGCGATGCTAGACACCGCGCTTGACCCAGTACTGGATCGGACTGAGGCGGAAGCGGAGGATCCCGCTAAGGCGCTGCTCGAGCTCGCTGTCGTCGACCCGGCCTGCGGCTCGGGCCACTTTCTCTTGGCGGCCGCACGGCGCGTTGCCACGCGCCTCGCCCGCATCCGATCGCAAGGCATACCATCGCTCGCCGACTTCCGCCATTCGCTGCGCGACGTAGCGCGCTGCTGCATCCATGGCGTGGACCGCAACCCGATGGCCGTGGAACTGGCCAAGGTCGCGCTCTGGATCGAGACGGTTGACCCCGGTCTTCCTCTCGGCTTCTTTGACGCACAGATCCGTTGCGGCGACTCGCTTCTCGGAGTCTTCGACCTGGCTGTGTTGGAGGAGGGCATCCCTGACGCCGCATATAGGCCCGTGACCGGCGATGACAAGGACACCGCCGGATACTATCGCAAGACCAATCGTGATTCGAAAGTTGGACAAGGCGCGTTCGACTTTGGCGCGGGCAAGGGCTCGATGCCCCCGATGAAGCCGCTCGTTGCAGGTTTCTCTGGCTTCCGCGACCTTCCTGAGAACACGGTCGAGCAGGTAGGCGCCAAGGCCGCGCGATACACCGCCCTGCGCACGAAGCACGGATTCGCACGCGCGAACGCAGCGGCCGACCTCTATGTCGCGGCTTTCCTTGTGCCGAAGACAGGCGGGCCTCCCACTGACGCGTCCTCGCGCACCGTCCCGACCACCGAAGAGGTCTGGATCGCCTTGGCTGACGGAACCGTCCGACAGTCAATGATCGCGGCGTGCCAGATCGCCCGCCGGGCGCGGGCCTTTCACTGGCCATTGGAATTCCCGGACATCATGGCGCGCGGCGGCTTTGACGTGGTCATGGGCAATCCGCCGTGGGAAAGAATCAAGTTGCAGGAGAAGGAGTTCTTTGCTGCGAAGGCTCCAGAGATTACGAAAGCAACCAACGCTGCGGCTCGCAAGGCGATGATCGGTGAGTTGGAGATGAGCGATCCAACGCTGTTCTCAGAATGGAATCGGGCGCTCCGCGTCGCAGCGACAGAGAGCCATTTCATTAGGGACTCTGGCCGATTCCCTTTGGGCGGTGTGGGCGACGTCAACACCTATGCGGTATTTTCCGATCTCTGCCTGAATGCTATCAATCCTGTTGGTCGTGCGGGTTTGATAGTTCCTAACGGCCTTGTCACGGGTTTCACATACCGGAAGTTCTTGCGACACCTTCTGTCATCACGTGCGCTTGCCTCCTTCTACGGGTTCGAAAACGAAGGCAAGATCTTCAAGGACGTCCACAACGAAACAAAGTTTGGTCTCCTTACGATTACTGGGCGAGAACACCCCGTCGATCGAACATGGCTCACAGCGCACCTAAGGCACCCCAATGAAATCAACGATCCTGCTCGCCGATATTGGCTCTCGGTTAATGAAATCAAAGCAATAAATCCGAACACCCTTAATCTGCCTGCCTTCCGGTGGGCTAGAGATGCCAAGGTGACAGCCGCCATACATAAGGCGGTGCCGCCACTCATCCGAAAAGATTCAGGAAAAGCAGAACGAAATCCTTGGAACATATCGTTCAGGAGAATGTTCGACATGGCAAACTCCTCCGAGCATTTCATCGACAATCAAGACATTGAATCCCTCATCATTAGACGACAAGGTGCTCTGGTGAAACTCAAAGATGGTCGCAAACTTTACCCGCTGTATGAAGGAAAGATGTGCTGGCATTTCGATCACCGCTACGGTACATACGAGGGCCAGACGGAAAAACAAGCAAACAAAGGGGTGTTGCCTCGGGTTTCCGATGCAAGACATGACGACCCGAATTACCGCATAGAGCCGCGTTACTGGGTGGATGCAGCGCGCACGGATGAAGCACTTGGTGAAGAGTCTACTCGTGGTTGGTTCTTCGCGTGGAGAGATGTGGGACCCTCCGAGCGGACCTTCGTTGGGACCGTCATTCCGAAGACAGCTGCAGGGGATACCGCACCGGTCCTTGCCAGTCGTTGCGAGCCGTTGCTGTTCTCCGCGCTGGTGGGATGTCTCGGTTCCTTGGTAGTCGACTATACGGCTCGACAAAGAGGCAATAGAATGATGCTTTTCGTCTTGGAACAAGCTCCTGTAAT
>JAPPDQ010000248.1 GCA_028875495.1 Chloroflexota bacterium | reverse complement strand
ATTGCGATGGTCGACCACTCGGGCAGGTCGGGCGGGGTGATGTTGTCCCAGTTCTCCCCTCCGTCGCGGGAGATGTGGACGAGGCCGTCGTCCGAGCCGGCCCAGAACACCCCCGGCTCATGAGGAGACTCGACGAAAGCGAATATCGTCCCGAAGTTCTCCACGAAGGTCGTGTCCTTCGTAATCGGCCCGCCGGAGGCCTCCATCTTCGAGCGGTCGTTGCGCGTCAGGTCGGGGCTGATCGCCTCCCAGCTATGTCCCTCGTTCGTGGAACGGAACACGGTCTCGGCGGCAACGTACAGCGTCCCGGAGTCGTGCGGCGAAAAGACGATGGGATACGTCCACTGGAAGCGGTACTTGTGGTCTTTCACGCCCTGTCCGTACACGAACTCCGGCCACACGGAGACGATCTTGCTCTGGCCGGTCTTGTGGTCATAGCGGTGCAGGGCGTCGCCGCCGCCCGACGAGCTGCCGATGGCGCCGGAGAACACAACGTTGGAGTCGTCGGGATGGACCGCAATCTGCCCGCTCTCCGAGCTACCGACGAAGCGGCTGTCGGCATACAGAATCGCCCCCTTTTCGAGGTCTCGGCTGGGCGTGCTGATCGCGCTGTTGTCCTGCTGCGTGGCGTAGACCCGGTACGGATACTCATTGTCCGCATCCATCCGGTAGAACTGCGCCGTCGGCTGATTGTAGATCGTCGACCACGAGTCCCCGTCGTTGAACGACACGCACGCGCCACCGTCGTTGCCCTGAATAAGGCGCTTCGTGTTCGTGGGATCGATCCACAGGTCGTGATTGTCTCCGTGGGGCATCGATACTTCGGTGAACGTACGCCCGCCGTCGGTCGACTTCCAGCACTTCAGGTTCAAGACCCACACGGTCTCGGAGTCCTGGGGATCGCCGAATACGTGGCAGTAGTACCACGGACGCTGGATCAGCTTCGGATCGCCCGACACGAGCTCCCACGTCTCGCCCAGGTCGTCGGAGCGATAGAGCCCCCGGTCCTCGGCCTCGATGATGGCCCAGACGCGACCATCCTTGGCGGGGGAGATGGCCACGCCCATCCGCCCCTTGATGCCGCCGGGCAGCCCATCGTTCCCCGTGATGTCCTCCCACGTGTCGCCGCCGTCCGTCGTGCGATATATCGCGCTGCCGGGCCCGCCTGACGAAAAATTCCATGGCTTGCGTCGGACCTCCCACAATGCCGCGAACATGATGCGCGGATTGTTCGGGTCCATTGTCAGATCGGCCGCGCCGCTTCTCTCGTCCCCGAAGAGCACGCGCTCCCACGATTCCCCACAGTCGGTCGAACGGAAGATTCCACGTTCCTGGCTGTCGCCGAAGATATCTCCCAGCGCCGCGACGTATACCACGTTCGGATTAGTGGGATGTATCCGAATACGAGCGATATGCTTGGTGGCTTCCAGACCTACGTGTGTCCAGCTCCGTCCCCCGTCCGTGGAGCGGTACACCCCGTCCCCGGCGGAGACATTCCCTCTCGGGCACGCCTCGCCCATGCCGGCGAATACCACGGCGGGGTCCGACGCCGAGACGGCAATGGCCCCTACGGCGGCGGAAGTAAAGTAGCCGTCGGAGACGTTCTGCCAGTATGTCCCCCCGTCGTCCGACTTCCACACTCCACCGGCGCAGGCCCCGAAGTAGAACGTCGCCTGCTCTGTCGGATGGCCTGCCACCGCGACGACTCTGCCGCCGCGATGCGGCCCGATGCTTCGCCATCGAAGCGTGCTGAGAAGGGAGGGATCGACGTTGGGGGTGACTGTCATGTTTTCTTTCCTCGTTTCGGGGGGTACCATACTGGCTGTGCGCAAACGCGACGGGTATTTTCGCAGATGAAGATGCTCACTTCAACGGCGCGCCGAACGGGCCAGTTTACACTGTCTTTCAAGTTTCCACCACATCAATCAGCTACAACCTGCCGGAAAATGGTAGGGACAAGATGTCCAGCCAACGGCCATTTGACACTCAGACGAACAAGCCATGACTGACATTGCGATAATAGTCGCCTGGACCATTGCGTCATACCTGCTGGGTACGGTGCCCTTCGGCGACATCGTAGCCCGCATCGCCGGTGTGGACATCCGCTCCGTAGGCACCAGGAACCCCGGTGCCGCGAACGTCTACCGTGAGATCGGCCCAAAGCACGGTATCGCCGTGTTTGCCTTGGATGTCGCGAAAGGCGTGGTAGCTACAGCGCCGATGTTGCTGATGGGAGACCATGTATGGGCCCCTCTGCCCCCTTCATTCGCCGTCGTTCTCGGACACATATTCCCCGTGATAGGAAGTCATTCCGGCGGCACCGGCATGGCGACCGCAATCGGCACGACGGCCGGCCTCGCTCCCTTCGGGCTTCTCGCCGGAGTCCCGGCGGCATTGATCCTGCTCGCCATCACCCGCAATGCCGGATTTACCGGCGGACTTCTGTTCCTGGCAACGGCGCTGTTGGCATGGGTGGTTCGTGACGAAGTCATCGGCCCGCTGGGAGTGCTCGGCATCGGTGTTTTGGTACTCGCCAAAGCAAGGTTGCAGTACGGCAGTCTGAGGCGACAGGAAGCTGAGGACTGAGGAACTACGTCAATTTCAATTCCACGAGTCTTCTCCACGTATGGACTCAACTAAGGCACGTTCGCCCTGAGCTTGTCGAAGGGCAATTCTCTGCCAACGCACATAGTTTTAAGATAGTTCCTAAAGTGAAGCGAGGAAGCGATGGTAGGTAGGGAAGGTAATCTGAGCGCACACGAGACCGCTCGTTTGCCTCATATTTCCATTCGTGGACTCTCCCACGAATACGGCAAGCGCCTCCCTCGCGTAACTGCCCTCTCGGACATCGACCTCGATATCCACGAGGGCGAGTTCGTCTCCATAATCGGCCCGAGCGGCTGCGGCAAGACAACCTTGCTCCGCATAATCGGCGGTCTCCTGACCCCGACCCACGGCGCCATTCGCATCGACGGCGCTTCACCCGATGAGGCTCGACGCCAACGGCTATTCGGTGCCGTTTTCCAGGACGCGGCCCTCCTCCCCTGGCGCACCGCCGCCGAAAACGTGCGCCTCTCTGTCGAGCTCAACGGCGACAACAGGAAAGATAACGTCAACGACTTGCTGCACACCGTCGGACTCGACGGCTTTCACGGCTCCTATCCCTACCAGCTATCCGGCGGCATGAAGCAACGAGTCGCCCTCGCAAGAGCGCTTGCGACGAGGCCCCGAATCCTCTTGATGGACGAGCCATTCGGCTCCCTCGACGAGATCACCCGCACAGACATGGGGTACGAGCTCCTCCGAATCTGGGAATCCCGACCGACCACCGTCCTCTTCGTCACTCACAGCATCGCGGAGGCCGTCATGCTCTCCGACCGCGTGGTCGTCCTTTCACCCCGTCCCGGAGATGTCGTCGACGTAATCAATATCGAACTAAAACGTCCGAGGACGCAGTCAGTGGAAGAGTCGAAGGAATTCGCCGAACACATGGCCCTCGTGAGGGGTTTGCTCAAGGGGGCGAGGCATGAGCCTGTTGCGGTCTAAGCCTGCCCGAGACGACACTATACCGGGTGGCGGCCCGTCCTCACACGGCCAACACTTGGCTAACGTGAGTCGCTATGCGCGCCGCGCCTTCTTCCCCATCATCACGCTTGCGGCAGTCGGAGTCTTGTGGGAAGTGGCGGTGCGCGTCAGCGGCGTCGCCGAGTACCTCGTGCCCACACCGAGCGCCGTGTGGTCGCGCCTGTCCGGAGACCTCGGCTACTTCCTCTTCCACGGGCTGATCACGCTATACGAATCACTCGGAGGCTTCGCTCTGGGAACTTTGGTCGCCGTCACAGCAGCGGGAGTCATGGCCCACTCCCGGCTCTTCGAGCGAACCGTCTACCCCATCGCCCTGCTCATCAAGGTGACGCCCATAGTCGCCATAGCGCCGCTTTTTGTGATTTGGTTTGGTTTCGGCTCGTTCCCCAAGATGATGATCGCCGCCCTCATCACCTTCTTCCCGGTCATGGTCAATACCTTCATCGGACTCCGGTCAGTCAATCCCACGACACTGGATCTCTTCCGCCTACTCGACGCCCGCGAAACTCAGGTCCTCATCAAGCTCCGTATTCCCGGCGCGCTCCCGTACGTCTTCGCCGCGTTTCGCATTGCTGTGCCGCTCTCCGTCATCGGCGCAGTGGTAGGGGAGTGGTTCACCGGAGACCGCGGACTGGGCAGCGTCATCATCGTCGCGCACCACAACATCGACATGCCGACCCTCTTCTCCGCCATCGCCGTCCTCGCCTGCATCGGCCTCGGACTTACCGGTATCACTGCGCTCATAGAACGCCGTGTCCTCTTCTGGCACGACTCCCAGCAATCAGGGCCTGCCGTTTAGTGTCCTGTTTCGGAACTTCATCCAAACAAATCAGCCCACGAGAGTATCCCCTCTCCCGTTCGCGGGAGAGGGCTAGAGCCTGCCCCGTACTCGATACGGGGGTGAGGGTGTAACTTCCCCCGACACACTCCCATCTGCTTTGTGCAACGAACCTCAAAAGCAGGGCACTACCCTTTCGATCGGTTCATGCCCCGCGCAACCGTCCCAA
>JAPPDQ010000033.1 GCA_028875495.1 Chloroflexota bacterium | reverse complement strand
CTCACATCCTCCACATGTACACGCTCGACAGTCCCATTCGGAGAGACCACTTTGCCTTCCGTGATTACCTGATTGCCCATCCTGAGGCGGCAGCCGAGTATGCGCGGCTCAAGCTCGCCCTTGCAGACAAGCACTCGGACGACAGGACATCGTACAGCACAGGCAAGAGATCGTTCATAAGGGAAGTAATCGCGAAGGCCGCAGAGGAGATCGAGTAGTGCCGCACCGAGGAATCACCGTGACCAGCGCCGACGAATTGGCCGGCCTGCTCCGTCTAGATACGTCGTTCCTCGAATGCACCTTCGACGGGGGGTCCTTCGCGGAACTCGCGGTCGATGCGCTCGAACTGACGGACTGCTCCCTTCAGGACGCCGACTTCTCGCAGTTGGTCTGCGGTGAGCTCCATATCTCACGCTGCGATCTCCGGCGGGCCGATTTCTATCGCGCGGACATCAAGGAGTCGCACTTCACCGACTCGAACTGCGCGTCCGCGAGGTTTCCGAACGCCAAGATGAACCTGTCGCGTCTCATCGACTGCGACTTCTCCCTCTGCAGCTTCGATGGCGCCAGCCTCTTCGGGGCAGACCTGACGGGTTCCCGCTTCCGCGCCGTCAGCTTTGGGACCGCCAACATCGACGGCGCGACCGTCGACCGCGTCAGCTTCGTGATGGCATCGGTCGCGCACAAGTCATTCCGCAAGCAGCGGCTCACCGGCGTCGACTTCTCGGAGGCCGACCTGTCCGGGTGCGACTTCACCGACGCGGTCTTCGAGGACTGCCGCATCGAGAACACCATCGTCAGCCCGGAAACGAGCTTTACGGGAGCCGATCTGCGGGGGGCGCGATTGTCGAATCTGCGGCTCGATATCGCGCGGTCAAGAGGGGCCGTTATTTCACAGGCGCAGGCGGGGGGATTTTTAGAGGATGTCTACGGGGTGCTTGTTGGGGAGGGGTAGGACGCCCTCAGAAGGCGTCTAATCCAACAATTGGAATCGTTCATGGTTAGCTTGTCGAACCATGAAATGCCCTTCGACAGGCTCAGGGCGAACGGAATCTTTGGAGACCATCCCGAGCCGTGTCCCTCATCCTCCCACCGCCCTCACAATGCTCTCGGCCACGGCGAGGATGTCCCCGTCCGGCTGATGAACGACCTTTCCGTCCAGCTCAGGGGGCACGATGGCCCCGACCCAATACGGATGACCCACTGCAAGGAGCATGGGCAGGTCTCCTCTCGTATCGCCGACGGCGGCCACGTCACTCATATCGACGCCCAGCTTGCCGGCCAACTCTGCGAGCCAGAGCGCCTTGTCCTCAGGCCAGAAGTGGGTGATTTGCCCATCAGGTGAAAGCGCCGTGCCAGCGAAATAGCTGGCCCCGAACCTATCGGCGAACCACTCGACGGCGAACTCCCATGTGAGTGAAACGACGGCTATCCTGAAGCCGTGTTCCCGAAGCAGCGCA
This sequence comes from Chloroflexota bacterium, assembly GCA_028875495.1. Taxonomy (GTDB): domain Bacteria; phylum Chloroflexota; class Dehalococcoidia; order Lucifugimonadales; family VXLM01; genus VXLM01. The sequence continues at coordinate 3,133 of JAPPDQ010000033.1, read as the reverse complement.
AAGCCCTCGTCCACGCCGGGAGCGACTTGCATCGAGGTGACGTGCTTCAGGAGTTCATCGGAGGTGTAGGCGGAGTACCACCCCGCCGACTCCTCCCTGGCTGCCGTGACCTCCGCGATCTGGTCGGGGGCTATTTGTTCTTCCATCTCCCGCACTCGCTCCAGGCGTCCGATGCCCCGCGCGATGGCTTCCCACACGGAATCTCCCCACAAAAGAGTGCCATCGAGATCGAAAGCGACGAGTTTCACGACGGCACGATCAGATTGACGGGCGCGAGAACATGGGGCACATGCTGTGCAGTAAATGCCGCAGGAGAGACCTCTGAGGGTGATTGGAAAGGGCGCGAAACCCGTTCATGGTGAGCTTGTCGAACCATGAATCGCCCTTCGACAGGCTCAGGGCGAACGGGTGGGATTGCAGGACGGCGGTTTTGCAAGGCTCTCGTGGAACCGGGAACCTCGCCCGCCCCCATCACCTCGAGAGAAGCGGCGACTGGAGGAACTTGAACAGGTCGGAGTCCGCCGGAAGGACGATGGTGGAATTGTCGCCAAGGAAGAGGGTGTAGGCGTCGAGCGACCGGAGGAATGAGTAGAACTCAGGGTCTTGCTCCAGCGCCGCTGCGTAGAGCGCAATCGCCTCCGCCTCGGCCTCACCCCTGATGATGTCGGCTTCCTTCTGCGCTCCCGACCGAATCTCCACGGCCTCCCTGTCGACCTCGGCTCGCTTCTGCAGATCGGCCTCGGCGCCCTGTGCGCGCTCGCGGTCGGCGATGCGCTTGCGTTCCGCCTTCATGCGTTCGTAGACGCTGCCCGCGATGGCCTGCGGGAAGTCCGCGCGCTTGATCCGAACGTCCACGATGTTGATGCCGAGCTCGTCGATGAGCGGTCGCACGGCGTCTCGCACCGCGTTCTCAATCTGTTCGCGCTTGGTCTTGATGATTTCGACCTGCTCGTCGCTGGCGATCTCACGCCGAAGCTCCGAAGCGACGATGTCGATCACCCTTGACCGAGCCTGGGTCACGTTGCGCACGGTCTGGAAGAACAGTAGCGGGTCGGTGATCCGGCCCCGCGCGTATACGTCGATGATCAGGCGCTTCTTATCCGAGGTCAGGAGCGACTCGGCCGGCGCGTCGAAGATGAGCAATCGTTTCTCGAACTTGGTCACGCTGTCGATAAGCGGCGCTTTGACATAGAGACCGGGACTCCTGATCGAACGCTGCGGGTCTCCCAGTCGAGTGATTATGGCGAGCTCAGTCTCGTCGACCACTACGAGGACCTGCGGCAATATGATCGCCGCCAGCACCAGGAGGGTTATCAGCAGTGTCGCGAGGAATCTCATTGTGACGTAGAGTCCGTCTGCTGGATCGTGGTTGAAGGCCCAACCTGTTGTACCGGCGCCTGCGGGGCGAACGGGGTCGGGCTCGTTGATTCGTTCAGGTTGAGCAGTTGCAGAAGATTCCCGCCCACTTCGCCGTCCACGATGAATATCTCGACCTCGGGCAGGATCTTCTCCATATTTTCGAGGTACAGCCTCTGGGCCGTCACGTCGGGGGCCTTGCGATACGCCTCAAGGATCGATGTAAACCGCTGGGCCTGACCTGTTGCTTCGTTGACTCGCTGCGCCCGGAAGGCCTCAGCCTCCTCCTTGAGACGCTCAGCGTCACCCCTTGCCCTGGGCAGGATATCTTCTTCGTAAGCGGCTGCCAGGTTGATGATGCGCTCCTTGTCCTCTCTGGCGCGCACCACGTCGTCGAAGGCGTCCTGCACCTCCGCGGGCGGGTTGACGTTCAGGAGCTTAACCTCCGCCACGCGGATGCCCGCCTCATACGTGTCGAGGAGCTGCTGCAGCAGTTCCTTCGTCTCGGCCTGCACGGCCTCCTTCTCGGTCGTCAGCACGCCGTCGATGATGCGGGCGCCGACGACCTGCCTGAGGGCGGACTCAGAGGCGTCCTTGATCGTCTTCCCCGCAGGGTCGACGGCGCGGAAGAGGAACTCTTCGACGTCCTTGATCTCGAACTGGACGAGAAGCTGCACGTCGACGATGTTCTCGTCGCCGGTAATCATGAGGGACTCTTCGAGGAAGGGGGCATCGCCGCGAACACCGATTTCAAGCCGACGACGCTGCCGGACGTCGACGATTGCGCGGGTGCCTATGGGGTTCGGCCACCACCAGTGGAGGCCCGGCCCGGCCGGGCCCTCGAATATGCCGAAGCGCCGGAGGGCTGCTACCTCGGCGGGTTCTACCGTGTAGAAGCCCGTCGCGAGCCAGCCGAGGGATCCGACCACAATCACCCCAAGAATGGCGTATACGAGACCACCGCCGCCGCCGCCAAAGCCGAACCGGCCAAAGATGCCCTTGATCCGCGAGGAGATCTGCTCGAAGTTTACTTCCGGTTCGTCTTGCCTGTACATCCGGTCCCGATTGCGTCCGATACGAGTGGTGAATTCATAGTACCACACTCGCGCTCCCGCGCTCCAAGTCTTCCAACCGTTCGAGGAACTGCGGGTAGCTCGACATGTCGGCCATCCTCAAGACGAAGGTCTGCAGGTCGGGCGACAGCTCCCGGAATCTGTGGAGCTGTCCGGCGATGGGGCTCGACGACGCGGCGCTCTCGGCATACGTGCCATGAAACGCGAAGTACGCCTGGTTCAGCCTGCGAATCGGATAGCCGTTCTCCACGAAGAGCCGCCGTCGCTCCTCCATATACGCCTCCGCCTCGTCCACTTTGCCGGCCTGCAGAAGTTCATCGACCCGCAAGCGGGTCTCCCGCATCTCCTCGTTGAAGCCGAAATGCTCGTCCCGTCCGTGAAGGCCACTCTCCGGGGCGGGCGCGGTGATATCCGTTCGAGGCGGCGGTCCCTCCCTTTCGGGCAGCAGTTCTCCAGCCCGGTCGCCGATCTCCCTGCCGACGATGTCGGCCAGCGTTTCGTTCAGGGTGACCATCTCGGCGGAGGTGAACATTTTTTGTCCCAGAGGACGGAAGGCCATGTAGTGGTGCGTCCACTCGTGGGCGCTCACGCGAAGGGTATCGTCCAGCGGTATGGTGTCCAGCACCGAGGCCGGGTATGCGGCGAGTCCTCCCACTTGGAAGCTGATGGCCGCCACGTCGTGCTCGTCCATCAACGTGTCTTCG
>JAPPDQ010000181.1 GCA_028875495.1 Chloroflexota bacterium | reverse complement strand
TGAACAGCTGAGATCACGATTGCACCCTGTTGAAGGGGATGACGTATGTCCTGCGTGACACCTCGGTGAACCCCACTTTGGCGGCTACTCTCAGCGATGCCAAGTTGTCCTCGCCGCAGCTCCAAACGGGCGTCCGCCCGCTCTTTTGGACTGCCGCAGCAACGGTCGCCGCGGACGCGGTCGAGCACCCGCGATTGCGGTGGTCCTCATGGGTGAAGACTCCGATGTCCGCGTATCGGTCAGTGATCGCGTTGGTGTGCGCTACCGAAACCAGGCGGTCGTCGACCACCGCTCCGGCCACGAACCCCTCGCGGAGGACGATCTCGACATCGCCGCGCATTCCGGGCTTCAGGTCGTCGGGGACGCCGTCGAACAGCGCGCGGTCATCCACTCCAAGAAATCGGACGTGCGGGTGGGGGTGTGTCACAGGGGGGCGCGTGAGTGTGTGGTAGACATCACCGTAGTAGGCAACCCTGCTGCCGGTGGAAGCGCGGATTACCGCACCAAGTTTCGGGGCGATGGACGGGGATACGTCCACGACCCGCCAGCCTTCCAGCGGTGCGAGAATCGACCACAGCGCCTCGGGGTCCTCGCCGAAGCCGTCGGGCTCACCGGGATTGTCATGTGACATGATTACTGCCGCCTTGAATCGAGCAGGTTGTCCCACGACGTATGCGCTGCACGCGCCACGCATCAAGCGATTCGCCGGGATCGCCGTCTCGGGCGAGTCTCCCAGCACGCGGGCTAGCTCAGGAAGCTCGTCAGGCGAGAGTTGGACGGGTCCGATACTCACGCCGCCGGCTACTCCACCTTCTCCAGCGGGGCGAAGCTGAGGATCAGGCGCTTGACTCCGTGGCCGTCCTTGAAGGCGACGGTGACCTCCGTGTCGCCTCGGGCGGCTTTCGCCTCCGTGACGATGCCCTCGCCGAAGGTCTTGTGGCGGACGCGGTCTCCGGTGTTGAGGGCGAGGGGGGCGCTCGGCGGTGCAGCGTCGGCGGCACGGCGCCTGCGTCGGATGACGGGGGAGTCGGCTTGCGGGACGACGCGCTCGGAAGCATGATCCGAGCGTGAAGTTGACGACTGAGATGTCGGGCGAATCTCTTGTCCTGAGAGTCTCCTTCTTCCGGGTCCAAAGTCGGGCTTTGCCAGCAGCTCCTGCGGGATGTCGGCGAGGAACCGGGACGGCATAGCGGGCACGGAGCCGCTGCGTCCTCGGAAGCCACGCCGGAAGGCGCGGACGAGATGGAGCTTCTCCTTCGCGCGGGTCACGCCAACGTAGCAAAGGCGGCGCTCCTCCTCGATCTCCGCGGGGTCGCCGGAGTCGATGGAGCGCATGTGGGGCATGACGCCCTCCTCCATGCCCACGATGAAGACGACACGGAATTCGAGGCCCTTGGCCTGGTGGAGGGTTATCAATGTCACCGCATCGGGGCTCTCGCCCACGTTGTCGGCGTCGCTGACAAGGCTCACCCGTTCGAGGAATGCCGTGAGAGCATCTTCCTCGCCGTAGTCGAGGAGGTCTTTCGCCACCGTCTGCAGTTCGCTGATGTTTTCCTGGCGCTCCTCGCCGCGCTCGGCGTCGTTCTCGATGTAGTCGCCGTACCCCGTGCGTTTCAGCACGGCGTCGATGAGGGCGGCGGGCTGGTACTCGGTGCTCTTCTCGGTCAGATCGTCGATCATGGCCTTGAAGTCCTGCAGGGCGGTGATCGATCTTGCGGGGAGGGGGGCGACGTAGTTGCCCGGTCTTTTGAGCATCTCGGCGGTCTCGTCGATCGACGCGTAGAGCGACGTTCCGTGTTCCCACGCGAGGCGGTCAAGCTCGCTCATGGTGCGCTGGCCGATGCCGCGCGTCGGAACGTTCACGATGCGCCTGAAGCTCACGTCGTCGTTGTGGTTGGCGATCAGCCGGAGGTAGGAGACGATGTCCTTGATCTCCTGGCGCTGATAGAACTTGATGCTGCCGACGAGGTGGTAGGGCACGTCGTATCGCAGGCACATCTCTTCAAGCGCGCGGGACTGCGCGTTGACGCGGTACATGACGGCGATGTCGGACCACCTGTAGCGGCTGGGCACGAGGCTCTCGATCTCGCTGACGACGAATTGCGCCTCGTCGTTCTCATCGTAGCTCTCGTGAACGACGATGGGGACGCCCCTGCCCAGCTTGGTGAAGAGGTTCTGCTCCAGCCGCTGGCTGTTGGGGGAGATGACCCCCTGGGCGGCCTCGAGGATCGTCTCAGTCGAGCGGTAGTTCTCCTCGAGGGAGATGAGCTTGGCGTCGGCGAAGTCCTTTTGGAAGCTGAGGATGTTTCGGATGTCGGCGTTGCGCCACGAGTAGATCGACTGGTCGGGATCGCCGACAACGCAGAGGTTGCGGTACTCGCCCGTCAGCAGCTTGGCGATCTCGTACTGCGCGACGTTGGTGTCCTGGAACTCGTCGACCATGACGTGGACGTAGCGGTCACGGTAGCTCTCGGCCACGTCGGAATGCTCCCGCAGGAGCGCGTGCGTCTTGAGGATCAGGTCGTCAAAGTCGAGGGCCGAGGACTGGGCGAGGAGGTCCTCGTACCTTTCGTAGACGCGGTGGACGATCTCCTCGTAGTAGTCGGCCTTCTTCAGGCCGTAGCCCTCGACGCCGAGGAGCTTGCTCTTCGCGCCGGAGATGGCGGAGAGGATCTTGCCGGGCGAGAACTGCTTGTCGTTGATGTTGCTCTCTTCCATCGCGCGCTTGACGAGCGATGTCTGGTCGGACTGGTCGTAGATGGTGTAGTCCTTGTCGAGACCGAGGAGCTCGCCGTGTCGTCGAAGGACCCTTGCACAGAAGGAGTGGAAGGTGCTGATGGTCACCTGGTCTCCGCTTGTCCGCATGAGGGTCGCGGCGCGCTCCCTCATCTCGCGGGCGGCCTTGTTGGTAAAGGTGAGCGCGGCGATGCGGTAGGGCTGAATGCCGCACCTTTCCACGAGGTAGGCGATGCGGTGAGTTATGACGCGGGTCTTGCCGCTTCCGGGGCCTGCGACGATGAGCACGGGGCCGCTGATGGTTTCAACGGCCTCGCGCTGTCTGGGATTGAGGGCTGTGAGGATGTTGTCCGGCACGGGGGTATTATAGCGTTGTGGGGGGTTCTGGGTGCTAGGTGCTGGGTTCTAGGTGATAGGGGAATTCACCGTGGAGGGCGTGGAGAGGAAGAAAGTATTGCGTAGAAAGTAAAGGGACTCTCCACGGAGGTCGCGGAGAGCGTGGGGACGGACTCGTCGGCAGGAAGGTTTACGCCGAGAACCGGAGCTTCACACCGCACGCTGCGGTCACCTTGGCGAGGGTATCCAGGCGCGGATTTCGCTGGCCGGACAACGCCCGAGAGAGAGCGACCCGATCCAGATTGGCCTGCCTCGCAATCGCTGATATGCCGCCCCGCGCCTTAACAATGTTACGAAGCGCGAGCATAAGCAGCCGAGGGTCGTCACCCATCTCTTCCAGTGTCACGTTCAGGTACTCCGCAATCTCTTCCGGAGTCCTTATGTACTCGCTTGCATCATGTTCGCGTATGGGCATCTCGCTTCTCCTGTACCTGCCATGCTCGCATTGTAGTCAAACGGCTACAGAATATCAAGCAGTGGATCGCCCTCACCCTAGCCCTCTCCCACGACGGGAGAGGGGATACGAACCGTTCGGGGGGTGTGTCGTTGTATTAGGTATGATGGAGCGTCAGCAGTCCTACCGGTATGGGGCATTTCCAGCTATGACGGCGAGAGCAGCGTCATATGGTCGGTTTGCGCTCGCGGCTATCGCGGCGGCGGTTGTGTTTTCCGTCGGACTAGGTGGAGTTGCAGGGGCGGACGCGAGTGGGGCCGTTACGGTGCGCTCGTGGAGCCTCGCGAGCGAGTTCCCGGAGGGGTTCCGAGTACGGCTGACGGCTTCGAGCGACGAAGACATCGAGTCGGTGGCGATCCGAGTCCGCATAGGGCGTCACACGCGGACGGGGTACGATTACCTCGAGATAACGCGGCGCGACGGTTCGCTGGAGGGCGATCTGCTCTGGCGGACGAATACGGCAGCGTCTTACATACCGCCGGGCACGGTGATCACGTACAGCTTCGAGTTCGTGGACTCGGACGGACGACGCTACGAAACGGAGAAGGCGGAGTTTGTCTATCACGACCCGCGCTTCGTGTGGAAGGAGATATCGAGGGGGCCCATCACGGTGGCGTACCACGGCGGTTCGGAGCCGAGGGCGAGAGAGATCCTCGACACGATGCTGCTGACGCTGGACCGGATGGCGCCGCTGCTGGGGGCCGACCGCGAGGAGCCGATCCGCCTGACGGTGTACAACTCGGGGAACGAGATGCGGCGGGCGATAGCACCGGCGCCGGCGGCGTTGCCGGTGGAGCAGCTCGAACCGCTGCCCGGCCGCCTGCGCGGCGCGCAGGCGCTGTTCGACCCCACCGGCGGCATCCACGCCGCGGGGATCTTCACGGCGGACGGCCAACGGCTGTGCGTGCGCGAGGACGTCGGCCGGCACAACGCCGTGGACAAGGTGATCGGCCACTTCGTCCTGCGCGGCGCCGTCCCGCTCCGCGATCACATCCTGGTCGTGAGCGGCCGCGCCGGCT
>JAPPDQ010000325.1 GCA_028875495.1 Chloroflexota bacterium | reverse complement strand
TGGCCTTACTCCCAATAGCATACATCCATCAACAACTACTTTTGAGACAGGCTCCAAGGGTTGCCCCTACAGCGGGTTTGTCGGGGCTTAATCTCATGAGAGTTGCTATACCCTCACCACCTGGAATGAAAATGTGCGCGGAGCGGAGACGGGCGATTCGCGAATCGCCCCTACGAGAGGTTTGCCGGGGGTTATTTTCAGAGGAATCGCTCATGCAGGCCGAGCCTGCACAACCAGCAATGAAAATGTACGCGCAGCGGAAGAGGGCAACCACAAGGGTTGCCCCTACAGCGGGTTTGTCGGGGCTTATTTTCAGAGGAATATCTCATGAGAGTTGCTACCCTCACCACCTGGGATGAAAAGGGCGTTAGTTCCTCCGTTCTTTGAAGGACTGATGGCGAGGGACCGAGGATGGATTCCTGCCTCCGCAGGAATGACGGTGTGGGGGTGCTACGGTGGTTATTTTCAGAGGAGTCACGCATGCAGGCCGAGCCTGTACAACCAGCAATGAAAATGTACGCGCAGCGGAAGAGGGCAACCACAAGGGTTGCCCCTACAGCGGGTTTGTCGGTGGTTATTTTCAGAGGAATGGACTGCCGTTCGACCCTTCGACAGGCTCAGGGTGAACGGCGGGACGAGGAACGGGGCGCCTTCATTGAGAAGACGCCCCGTCGGTGTTCTTGTGGAGGCCCGATTACCTCGCCCGATGCGAGGCTCGCGGCCTCCTTGTCGTCATGCGTTTAGGCGGACGGCACCCTCGAACTGCCGTAGGACCAAGCCGGGCTCGCTTCAACCTTGGCTCCGTTGCCGCCGCCATTGGTGTAGTGGGACGCGCCGTTGCCGCTCCCGTTCACCGAAAGAAGGGAGTTGACGCGGTTGAACATGGACGCGGCGCGCTCGATGGTTCCCTCGTCGAGTTCGGAACGGAACTCCAGGTGCTTGCTCAGGAGGTAGGCAGCAGGACGGTACGGGTCGAACTGTCCGCCGCAGACGTTTTCCTTCGCGAAGAAGTTCTGGATGCGCTGGGCGATACGCGGACTCGGACCGCTAATCGCCTTCATGGTGAGATCGTAGGGCAACTCGTTGGCGTAGACCGTGTTGACCACTTTCAGGTAGAACATCGGATCGAACAGGTCTTCCATGTCGGCGTCCTTGATCTTGGTCACTTCCACCATCTTGATGGGACTGTTGTAGCCGGTCTTCCCATGCTTGGCCTCGATGCGGGCTCTACTCTTTGGGGAGACATCCATCATGATGGCGACGTTGACGTAGTTCTCGCCAAGGAGCGAGACGTAGGTCGGGAGGTTGTCGGCTCCACCCACAGGTATGGTGACCCATCGTGGGTCAAGGGATGGACGGCCCTGTGCGGCGACCGCCTCACCGAGCACCTGAAGGTAGATCTGGTCGGACGGCGAGTTGACCAGGAGGCAGTGAGGCGCGAGGAACAGCGACTGGGCCAGCTGATAGCCCATAGCGACCTGAAGCGGGAAGACGGTATCGCTGTCGTGAACCATCACATCGTCGGAGACCACGGTTCCTCGGTCGTCCATGTCCTGCACAGTACGAACGCTTCCGAGCCGGTCGAGGTCGACCATGAACGGCGAGTGCGTCGTGTAGATGACCTGGTGCCTGGGGGCAAGGCGCTCGTCGATGAAGCGCAGGAAGTCCCTCTGGGCCATCGCGTGAAGGTTGAGGCCCGGCTCGTCGAGGAGCAGGAGCAGGTTGCGGTTCTCGTCCTCCAGCTCGAGGCCGGAGAAGTACGCGAGGAACGAGAAGAACCAGACGAACCCCTTGGAACGCTCGTCGAAGGGGACGGATACCCGGTGGCGGTTGTTCCAGATGCGAATGTGCAGGATCGTGCCCTCGTTCAGCGGGGGAGGGTCGTTCGGGTTGGCATTGGATAGGTCGAACTCGACGCGAAGCTGCCGGTTCTGTTGCCAGTACTCAAAGACGTCGTCGGTGATGCTGATCGATGCCGACTCCAACTCCGCCTTAAGATGCTCGTAGTCCATCTGACTCTCGAGGTCGCCGAGGTCGGTCCCCACCAGGGATATGAGCGACATGAACGTTCGGTCGGCGTCGTCGAGCCCCGCGCCATTCTCACTGCGCCGGCGCATATCCGGAAGGGAGATGCGGCCTCTCATGGTGCTGTAGTCGTCGAAATAGACGAGGGCGGGCAGGTAACGCTCGAGGTAGTCGTCGACGATCAGTTCCTTGAGGCTGGTCCTGAAGCGGCTGTTGATGTCGATGAGGAGATTCCCGACGACGGGAGGCTTGATCTCGAGGCGCTCCAGTATGGAACGCAACTCGTCGATCGTACTTGCAACCTCGGCACGTTCCTCGATCTCGGCCGGCAGCCCGGCCTCCGAGATCAGGTTTTGGACGAGCGAGGCCTCGTTGAGTTGGATATCCCACATGCGAGAGTTCGCGTAGTTCTTGCTCACCATGACCACGGGAGACGCCACAACCCCGACGCCGTACTCCTCTTCGATCTCGCCGACCTCGTCCTGATCGAGGCGGAACTCCGCGCGGACGACGACTGCAGGATTGGTCTTGTGCTGCCGACGGTACTTGACGTACCCCTTGCGCGGGTAGTCCTTGAGGTCGAAATCGCCGCTGACACGATCAACGGGATTCAGCTTTTTCAGTGCCGCAAGAAATGCGGTCTTGCCGGACTCGTTCTTGCCGACCATACACGTCACGTTGTCGACATCAACCCAGCCCGAGTCATCGATGCTCCGATAGTCGGTTACTCTCGCGCGCGTTAGCTTCAACGAAACCCTCCTCGGCCCAAAGCGCCGTGATGCAACTGGTTGTGGCCCAGCATACCGAAGCGGGAAAACGTGACGCAAGGTGTTTTAGGTGTTGTCTAAAACATTTCCGTGACAACGCCAAGAAGGAGAAAAGGAGAGTGTTACACGGGGCGTGGCATCTCCACACCGAAGCGTTCGGCGATGGGTCGGAGGTTGTCTACCGTGCCCATCGGCAGGGGAATGCCGTTCTGCGAACGATCAGCCTGGGTGAGGTATTCCGGCTCACCCGGAACGAGGATTTCATCGAATCCCTCCGCCTTCGGAAGGGTCTTTTGGGCTGCGATGAGACGGTCGATGTTTTCCTTATACTCGTCAACGTCGGTGAACGCGGCGATATCTATGGCCACGAGGAAGCTGTTCTGCACGCCTCGCGGGGTGGGAGCCCGGCCGGTGATGTTCGGCTCGAGCAGCGGGTTGGCGACCATGGTGTTGGAGAGCGTGGCGAACATCATCGCAAGCCCGGACCCCTTGGGACCGGCGAACGGGAGCAGGACGTTGTCGAAGCTCGGAGTCGTAGTCGGGTTCCCCTGCGGGTCGAGCGACCAGTCGGGCGGGATAGGCTCGCCCTTGTCCTCGGCGAGGCTGAGCTTGCCGCCGGCAACGACGCTGGTCGCCATATCGAGGACGGGCGGGTTGCGCTCCCCGGCGGGAACGGCGATGGCAATGGGGCTGTTGTGGACTCCCTTGCCCTTGGAGCCGAAGGTCGCCATGTTGGGTGGGCTGCAGACGACGGCGATGCCAGCCATATCCTCCTCGACTGCCATGAGGGAGTAGTACGCCATCGCGCCCTGGTGCGTGGTGTTTCGAATAAGGGTCCAGCAGACACCGGCCTCCCGGGCCTTCTCAATCGTCTTGTTCATGGCGTAGACGGTTACCACCGGCCCGAAGGCCTGGTCACCCTCAATGAGCAAGGTGGCCGCCGTCTCTTTCTCGATCTCGATGTTAGGATTGAGGTTGAATACGCCGTCGTCGATGTTCTTAACGTACCAAGGGATTCTCAGGACGCCGTGAGAGTCGACACCGCGCAGGTTGGCCCAGACCAGCACGTCGGCCTCGATTTCGGCGTGTTCGCGCGGCATTCCGGCGCGTTCGAAGACTTCAGTGGTGAATCGTGTTAGGCCGGCGGGGTCTACGAGGAGTTGGTTTGGCATGTGTTTTTCCTAAACTATTACGTTTTGGGCCGTCGCCTCAGTCTCCATTGGCCGGTACGGGTTTTCCACCTACGAGGACGACATCGCCTCGTTGATAGACAGCCCTGTCCCGCAGCTTCGTGGCGGGACGATGGAGACCGAAGGTGTGCGTTCGACCTCCACCAGTCGGCCCGGCCCGGCTCGATTCGTACTTCCAGTCGGACTTTTCGATGAAGGCCACATCGACTCGCCAGATGATCACCTGTTTGCCAGTCTCCAGCGTCTCGGTCGGGTCAACGAGATACCGCCACACAATATACCATCCTGGGTGGTCGAAGTGAGATTGCAGCGCCCATGGGCGCTTGCTCGCCTTACTCTCCAGGGAATCGTTGGGAGCAGGAATTGGGCCAGACCCCCGTCGGCGCAGGTCGGGAAAGCGTTGCTGTGCGGTGTCAACATTCCTGTGCTTCTCGTAGCTGCTGACGGAATCCAAAGCCTTTGTACCGAAGATGCCGACGATGGCGCTGAAGACATTCATCTGCTCATAGTAGATTTCCACTAGCTCCGCAAGCTCTCGCTCAATGTACTCAATGGCTCTTCGGATCGCCGCGATGGTTAGCCCGGGCGGTAGAGGAACATAGGAATCGAACCAGTCACATCGGTCCATGGTTC
>JAPPDQ010000511.1 GCA_028875495.1 Chloroflexota bacterium | reverse complement strand
CTAGACATATGCGGCGACCTGAATGTCACGCGGCCAGAAGGGTTCGACGTACCGCCAACCTCAGAGTTGGAGGCCGACCTACCAGGGCTCATCGAGGTGTGCGCCTTAGAGGGGCTGTTCGCAGACCCGCCTGTCACACAACTCACGTTCGAGAAGAAGGGCAAGTAGGTTGCCATGGTTGTGATAAAGTTCACCTTCACGGCCAACCGCTATCACGCGACCCAGTGGGGACGTCACGTCAACGAGGGCGTACTGGAGTGGCCGCCGTCGCCGTGGCGTATACTCCGGGCCATAGTCGCCACTTGGCGACGCACGCTGCCGGAGATCCCAACCGACCACGTCGATTCCATACTCGAAGCGCTGACATTGGAGTATCCGAAATTCCACTTGCCTGCAGCATCCACGGGCCACACCCGGCACTACATGCCTTACAACGAAGGGATCCGAGAGCGAACCACGCTGGTGTTGGACCCATTCGTGGCGATTCGGCCCAAGAAGTCCCTGTTCGCAGTATGGCCGAACGTGAACTTGGACCCGCAGCAACTGAGCGATTTTGAGCGCATCCTCCGCAACATGCCGTACTTGGGACGCGCCGAGTCGTGGGTGACCGCGGAACCCGCGTCGGAACATCCCGACCCCAACTCCTATGCGTTGGACAATGGGGCGCTTCCGCAAGGTGATTTAGAGGTCGCCCGGACGCTGGTCCCTAACAGCGGCATTGGCCTGAAGGAGTTACAGGTGGAGACGTCCGAGCTCCGAGGTGAAGGGCGTATCGACCCGAAAGACGCGCACTGGTATCCGTATGTACGCAGGCGGGACTGCTTCACGTCCTTCAGGACCGAACGGCCACGACTGGTCGCTCGCGGCGATGGGGCGACGGTGGTTCGGTTCGCGCTGACCGGCAAGGTCTTGCCAATGGCCTTCGACACACTGCGTTGGGGTGAGTTGGCCCGTCGGACCGCTATGTCCAAATATGGTAGGCAGAACGATGGGGCAGTCTCCGAGGCCTTGTCTGGAAAGGACAAATCAGGAAAGCCTCTGAAGGGACACCGGCACGCCTTCTACCTGCCTACGGATGAGGACGGCGATGGACGGCTGGACCATCTCATAGTTTGGGCGCCGTGTGGCCTGGACGAAGAGGAGTTCAAGGCTATTGTCTCGGTGCGGGAGCTCAATCTGGGCAGCGGGCGCGACCCTCTTCAGTTGGCGTACCAAGCTCATGGAAGAGTGGACGATTTCGACGGCGTGTCACCACTATTCTGCAAGAGCAAGCGGTGGAGTTCGCTCACCCCCTACGTTCTCACGCGCCATCGCAAGCGCAATTCGGACAGCCCGGAGGAACAGGTTGAACGCGAGGTATCGCTTCGCTGGCTGGACAGAAGGCTCCAGTCAGTGAGGGTTAAACACTCGCGAAAGCGTATAGAGCCAATGCAGCAGGGGCGCTCCGACGGCTTCCGGCCTTTCGATTTCTTCACGTATCGACAAGGCGGTGGTGCCAACGCGGGCGGAGCATTCAACTTTGAGCTGGAGTTTGAGGAAGAGGTCTGCGGTCCTATCGCCCTCGGTTTCGCTTGCCATTACGGATTGGGACTCTTCGTCCCATCCCGTGATTAGCCCTAATGCCCATCGCGAATCCTCGCGAAACCATATCCTAAAGCGACTTGAACGAATCGAGAAGGCGCTTCCATACTACGTACTGGAGTGGATTGTGGTGAGGATGTGTGGAGGCGCCAAATCCCATGCGTAGGACGTATATCGTCTGCTACGACATAGCCGATCCCAAGCGTCTGCGGAACGTCTTCAAGAAGATGCGGGAATGGGGAGATCACGTCCAGTTCTCGGTCTTTGAGTGCCAGCTTAGGAAAGTGGACCTGGTACGTCTGCGGGCAGAGCTGTCCGAGATCATTAACCACGACAAGGATCAGGTGCTGTTCGTTGACCTTGGTCCGACGGAGGGGCGCGGTGACCGCGTCATCACTGCGCTCGGCAAACCCTACGTAACCCTCGACGCGCCGTTGATCGTGGTCTAGCATATGGAGATAAGACGGTGTCCCCTCAATCGTGTGTGCTTTCGCACCTTAACAACCGAATAACCGGACGGCAGGGGAGGATGGAAGAATGACCGCTCAGCTTGCTGTCGAAACGCCTTCCCGCGGGTCGCTGCCCGATTATCTGCCGGCGCGTATGATCAATGAGCATGTCTACTGCCCGCGCCTATTCTACTTCGAGCAGGTGGAGGGCGTGTTCGTTGACAACGAGCACACCGTCGAAGGCTCGGTCCAGCACAAGCGGGTCGACAAGGAAGGCAAGTCGGCTCCCAAACCGGACGAAGAGCCCGAAGAGCCGGTAGTGGTACGCTCGATCACCCTGTCGTCGGAAGAGCACAAGGTGATCGCCAAGCTGGACCTGGCGGAGTTCGACGGCGGGAGAGCCACGCCAGTCGACTACAAGCACGGGCGTCCGATGAAGTCCGATAACGGCGTGGAAGTCTGGCCGAGCGACCGCGTTCAGATGGCCGTTCAAGGGCTGGTGCTGCGCGAGAATGGCTATAGAAGCGACGAGGGCGTGGTCTTCTACCAGAAGACGCGACAGAGAGTCCGAGTCCCATTCGACGACGAGACGATGGCATGGGCTGAGAAGGCTATTGGCGAAGCGTGGGAGACGGCGGCAGCTACCGAGATACCTCCGCCGCTGGTCGACTCCCCCAAATGCCCCGGCTGTTCTCTGGTCGGCATCTGTATGCCGGACGAGACTTGGAATCTGCGTTCGCACGGTGGCAATGGCGGATCGGGCCAGCTCAAACTGTTCGAGCCCACTCCTAGGATCCCTGACATGCCCCAAGAGAAAGCGACGAGGTTGCTCGTTGCCCCACGGATGGAACTGCGCCCCCTCTACCTGAACTCCCCGAAGCTCCGGGTCGGCAAGTCCGGCGGCGTCCTGCGCATCAAAGAGAATGACAAGGTGGTGCAGGACGCCCGCATCAACGAGATATGCCAAGTCAACCTGATGGGAGCAGTTCAGATCACCACTCAGGCCGTGCAGGAGCTATGTCGTGAGGAGAAGCCGATCTGCTACTTCTCCCAGGGCGGCTGGTTCTACGGCGTGACGACTGGGCTCGGCACGAAGAACGTGTTCCTGCGCCGGTCGCAGTTCCGCCTTGCCGAGGAGGAGTGGTTCTGCCTACGACTCGCCAGGAAGCTGGTGGCGGGCAAGATTCGCAATCAGCGGACTATGCTAATGCGCAATCACATCGAGCCGCCGGAGTTGGACATGCGGGAGATGAAGCGTCTCGTCGGACGCGCGGAGGCAGCAGAGTCGCCCGACGAACTGTTGGGCTTAGAGGGCTGGGCGGCTCGGATATACTTCGGCCTATTCTCCGGCATGGTAAAGCGCGAACGCGATGGAGAGGTCGAGGAGGGATTGTCGTTCGACTTCTCGGCCCGGAATCGAAGGCCACCGCGCGACCCGGTCAACGCGCTGTTGTCGCTTGGCTACAGCCTGCTGGTCAAGGACCTGACCGTCGCCTGCTATGCCGTCGGCTTCGACCCGATGATTGGGTTCTACCACCAGCCACGTCATGGTCGCCCCGCCTTGGCGCTAGACCTGATGGAGCCGTTACGCCCCCTGATTGCAGACTCGGCCGTTCTGAGCGCCGTGAACACCAAGATGGTCTCGGAGCGTGACTTCGTGACGGCCGGGCAAGCGGTATCTCTCACACCGGGAGGACGGAAGGGCTTCTTCCGTGCCTACGAGTCCCGAATGGAGACGCTTGTAACGCACCCGTTCTTCGGGTACCGTGTCAGCTATCGCAGACTGCTGGAGATGCAGGCCCGCCTGCTCGCCAAGACGTTGCAGGGAGAACTCAGTGAGTACCCGGTCTTCGTGACGCGATAGCACCGCGAGCAGCGAGGCGGTGTCAAGACCCCTAGGAGTGCTCGCCCTCCCATCGGCAAGGCGCTTACAGCAAGGAGGATGTCCAATAGACGCTTCGAGAAGAAACCCACTTTTCGCACCACTCGCGCTTGACCGTCGTAGCGTGGATTTCAAGGCAGACAGAATATAAGCCCTATCCGCGACCGTCAGGTCGTGGCCCCATTGAAGCCTTCCTTTTTGCTGTTGAGTGGCGACCCATCCGTCACAACTATCCGCGACCGTCAGGTCGTGGCCCCATTGAAGCGCGCCGAACTGCCGAGCGCCCTCGATGCGCCCCTGATCTATCCGCGACCGTCAGGTCGTGGCCCCATTGAAGCATGACGATGTGGAGTTCCCGACAAATCGTAGGTTTCTACTATCCGCGACCGTCAGGTCGTGGCCCCATTGAAGCCGCGCCGGTTGCGATGATTGACCCTGACTGCGATTCTATCCGCGACCGTCAGGTCGTGGCCCCATTGAAGCCAGCGGATTGCCGATGTCCCTCATAACCTGTATAGGCTATCCGCGACCGTCAGGTCGTGGCCCCATTGAAGCAACTGCACGCAAGAGCAGGCGGCGCCCTCGGCCACTCTATCCGCGACCGTCAGGTCGTGGCCCCATTGAAGCCTCTACGTCACCACCTCGCTCATACGCCGGATAGACTATCCGCGACCGTCAGGTCGTGGCCCCATTGAAGCGCCTG